>JALYTQ010000128.1 GCA_030854195.1 Chloroflexota bacterium | reverse complement strand
CTCGCGAGCGAGCCTGTTTCGCGCGGGGTTGCAAGGTTGCATGGGTAGGGATGGGAACCTCGGCTCAACGTCCGTAGACGGATACGTGTGTGCTGCTGGTAGATGTGAAGGGCTCTCGGTTCCAGCCGCCCCACCGGTCCTTCAGGCGCAGCCCGGCGATCCGTGCCATCAGATCGAGTTCGCTCGGCCATGCGTACCGCGTGACGATCGGGTACACGCGCACGCCCTCGCGGGAGAGAACCACGTGACTTTCTTCGAGCCGTTGCGCCACAGGGTCGTGGCGGCCCACATCGAGCCAGACCTCGTTAACCGCGATGGCTTCCGTATTCACGTATTGATCGTCGCGCAAGCGGGTGAGAAAGGTAGGCACAAATGCCTCCACCACAAACGAACCGTCATCAGCGAGATGGGCGGCAACGTTCTCGAAACAGCGCACCTGATCGTCCTGGGTCAGGAGGTTGAACAGGGTGTTGAATACCACGAAGATCAAGTGGTAGGTCCCCTGGACCGGGACATCAGCAAAGTTGCCAATCGTCACCGAAATCTGGTCTCCACCCGGCTTGGCGCGCAGCTTGGCGACCATGGGGGGTGAGAAGTCGATGCCATCGATGCGGACGCCACGAGCGGCGAGGGGCAGCGCGACTCGACCGGTGCCGATCGCAAGCTCCAGCGCGGGACCACCATCCGCTAGCTGCTCCAGAAACGAGACCGTAGCCAACGTATTCCCGCGTTGGCCGTCATCAGGCTCAGCATCATAGATCTCGGCGGCGTCCTCGCCAAAGCTCATGCCCGGCTCATAATTCTCCATCATGTGCTCACAGTCTCCCTCTGTCACTTGACGCAATCGAGTCACTTGCAGACAGTATGAAGTATACAATGCCATGAGGACAGAATGAAACCTCTTCAAACCACATAATGAAATGGGAGTTGGCGAGATCGCCCTGCTTCTTCTTGACATGCTTATCTTTACATAGTATCTTTCTTCTTACAAGCAAATTATGTCAGACATAGGAGAGAATAGATAAATGACCAACGAAGAGTTGCAGCAGTTTCTTTCTAAGGCAAACAACGCCATCATCGGTACGAACCGCGCCGACGCGGGGCCACAGCTCACGCCCGTCTGGTATTATTGGGACGGTACCGCTTTTTATTTTTCGACGACGAAGGATCGCGCCAAGTATCCCAATCTCAAGCGCGACCCGCATATCTCTCTGATCGTCGATGATGTTGCATCTCGCAAGTACGTGGTGGCCTATGGACGAGCCGAGATCATTGAACAGGATTACGCCGACCTGTTACGTCCTCTCCTCGCGAAGTACATGTCCGCCAGCAACGTCGAACAGTCGCTAGCAGGCATACTCGCCGATCCCTCACGCGTGCTCGTGGTGGTACGCCCGGTAAAGATCATCACGCATTGACGCTCACGCAGGCCTGTAAACCCCTACCGCCGTTTTACGAGGTGCTGGGGAATATCGGTAACAACCAGGCCGGGAAAGGCGGTGAACGCTGACTTCAATTGCAGCGCCGTCTGGTTGTGCAGCAGATATTCCCACCAATGCGCGACAACGAACTCGGGCAGAATGACCGTCAATGTATCCTCGGGATGCAGCTCGCGCATGGTCTCGATGTAGGCCAGCAGCGGACGCAGCAGTGAGCGATACGGCGACTCGATAATGACCAGTTGCGTCTCTTCCTCCTTCGTGAGGTGCTCGCGCAGGCGCAGCCATTTCCCGTTGATGATATCCACATCGTGGGCGTCGATGGCGACGTGAAGGGCGGCAACGCGCTGCGAGATGGAGCGCGCATAGGCCAGGCTTTGCAGCGAGGCGCGATCCAGTTCGGCGATCGGCACGATAAAGCGGTGCTTGATATCGCGTGGGCGTAGCGGCGTCGCGCCCTCTTTTGCATAGGTGGGTATGTTTGTCACCACGATCTCAGGATGGAAGAAGAGCGCGAACTTCACGCGCAGCGCGCCAGGATCGCTGAACAGGCTCCCCCATATCGACTTCCTGATCGTCTCGGGCAGCAGCACGGTCAACGTCTTACCTGTCTCCTGGTGCATGTTGATGTAATGAAGCAGCGTGCGGACGCGAGAACGGCGTACCTGATCGATGATTTCCAGCGGCACCTGCTCGTATTCCGTCAGCCCTTCCTGCCACCTTTTCCAGTTTTCCTGCAAGGCAGCGGTCTTCTCCGCGTCAATAGTGATATGGACGGCGGTGACGTGCGGCGAGATGGAGCGGGCGTAGGCGATGCTCTGCTGGGCGGCTGCGTTCAACTCGCGCACAGGCACGATCAGGAGATGATGGATACCCTTAGGCGAAATGGGCAGGACCGTCGTGCGCTCGCGTTCCACGTGCAGGTAGTGTTTCCTGATGCCGAGCAATAAGAGAATGAGCGTCGGGATAAGCAGTACGACGACCCACGCGCCCTCCTTAAATTTGGTGACTGCGATGACCAGGGCCACCACGAATGTTGTCACTGCTCCCAGGCCGTTGATGGCGAGGCTGCGACGCCAACCTGGATGCTCATCGCGCAAGCGCCACCAATGGCGCACCATGCCGCTCTGTGAGAGGGTGAACGACAGGAAGACGCCCACGGCGTACAGGTTGATCAGCGCCGTCGTGTTGCCTTCGAAGACGATCAGCAGCAGGCTCGCCAGGATGGCCAGGGAGATGATCCCCGTTGAGAATGCCAGTCGGTCGCCACGGAAGGCGAACTGGTGCGGCAGGAAGTGGTCGCGAGCCAGCAGCGAGGCCAGGCGCGGAAAATCGGAGTAGCTGGTATTGGCCGCTAGCGTCAGAATGAGCAACGTCGCTATCTGGAAGACCGGGTACATAAAGGCCAGCCAGCCTGAAAAGACAATTTGCGCGATCTGACCTATAACCGTGGGGTAGCCCGTCTTGTATGCTTCGATGCCATACGAGAGACCCAGCACGCTGATGCCGATGAAGAGCGTGCCCAGAATTACCGCCATCCAGGTAAGCGTGATCGCGGCGTTGCGCGCCTCCGGTTTCTTGAAGGCCGGTATACCGTTAGAAATGGCCTCGGTGCCCGTCATAGCAGCACAGCCAGCCGCGAACGATCTCAGAATCAGGAAGATACTGAGCGGCTCTATCGCTGCTACCGGCTTAAAATGCCCAACGAGTCCCTGGTGCTGGATCAGGAAGACCTTGATAATACCAACGAGAATGAGCAGCAGGGCGCTGCCGATAAATATATACGTCGGTATAGAAAAGATCGAACCCGATTCACGTACGCCGCGCAGGTTCACGACGGTAATGATGAGAACCAGTGCAACATCGATGAGTACGACGTTGGGTCCCAGTGCCGGGAAGAGCGTCGCCAGTGCCTGGACACCAGCGGAGATGCTGACGGAGACGGTCAGTACGTAATCGATCATTAAAGAAGCTGCCGCTGTGAGTCCGGGAATAGTGCCCAGGTTGTCTTTGGCGACGATGTAAGAACCTCCACCGTTCGGATAGGCGGGAATCGTTTGCCGATAGGATATGACGACGATGGCCAGTAGCGCGACGATGGCGAAGCTGATGAGCAGTGTATAGCCCAGGTTTGCCGAGCCTGCGGCGACGAGCGTGAGGAGGATGGCCTCTGTCGCGTAGGCAACTGACGAGATGGCGTCGGACGAGAGCACCGCCAATGCCTTGAATTTGGTGAGGCGTTCGTGCTCCGCCTGAGCAGTGGTGATCGGTGCGCCGATGAGAAAGCGCCGTGTGCGCTGTGTGAAGCGCTCCCAGGGCGTACGCGCATTCTGGGTAGCCTCGGTGGCTTCTAGCAGACCTGAATCGAGACGACGAAACATAGAGTGTGAGGGACGGACCAGACGCACGCGGACATCGCCGAGTCGGCTGCCCTGGCGTACCTCTGTGCGCATCAAAACGCTCGGGTCCTCTTCGTCAACAATGGCCGACTGTTCTTTATAGCCATTATTGTGCGAAGGGTTCTGATTCAGTATCTCCTTTGTCGGGTCCATGCGAGGCTTTCCTCCTGCCTGTATACGCTTCCAGTAGGGATGGGGCTTGCCCCCATCCGCTTGCCCCATCCGCTTGCCCACGACGTGGCTCTCTGGGCCGGATGGGGGCAAGCCCCATCCCTACTAAAGGTTAGTATACGCGGCACTTCTATCATGAGACGCTATCGTCTCCAGAAACGGGCACATCGATGTGACCCTCCCTTGCTTGCAGGATCTCCCTGCTAGCTATCATTGCTTGTCATAGCATACACACCATAATCATCAATAGAGGCTCAAGATTGCGGCGAAAAAACTAAATATTCGCTCAATAAATATGTGACTTATCTCAATAACGCTCTGGGTAGAGATTTGTATCCTCAAGGCCAATCTGGTATCATGACACCAAAAATAAGACGTTGTTGTGCGTCAGGAATAGAGGATGCGTGTTATGAATCTACGTGGCAAGCGTGTGCTGGTCATGGGCCTGGGTTTGCAGGGCTCCGGCATGGCGGTTGCGCGCTACGCGGTCCAGCAGGGCGCGGACGTGCGCGTGACCGATATGAAATCCCCCGAGGTGCTGGCATCGAGCGTGCAGGCACTCGCTGGCCTGCCTATTGAGTTCGTGCTGGGCCAGCATCGCGACGAGGATTTTATCTGGGCCGATGTGGTGATCCGTAATCCCGGCGTCTCGCGTTCCTCGCCCTACCTCCTCCTGGCGCAGGAGCACGGAGCGCGTATCGAGATGGAGAGCGCGCTCTTCTTTCTAGCCTGCCCTGGCCACATCATCGGCGTAACGGGGACGCGTGGTAAGACGACGACGAGCAGCCTGCTCTACGAGATTCTCGTCGCCAGCGGCGCGCCCGCCGTACTGGGTGGCAACGTCGCCGGTGTCGAGACGCTCTCCCTGCTGCCACAGATCACAGAGCAAACGCTGGTGGTACTGGAGCTTTCAAGCTGGCAACTGGAGGGCCTGGCACCGCACGCCATCAGTCCCTCGGTCGCTGTAATGACCAACATTTATCCCGATCACCTCAACACCTACAACGGCATGGAGGACTACGCCGAGGCCAAGGCGAATATCTTCCGCCACCAGTCCGCGCAGGGCATGGCGATCTTCAACTACGACAACGCCTGGACGCGCCGCTTTGGCGAGGAGGCACCCGGCGCGACGTGGTTCACGAGCATTGAGCTGGGCGGCAGCTTCGCGCGCGGCTCTAGCGACATCGACCCGTTTATCTTCACGGAGACGCCGCTTGCTGGCAGGCACAATCTAGAGAATATCCTGCTCGCTACAACGACTGCACGCCTGCTCGGTGTCGCGGATGAGGTCATCGCGGAGACGGTGCGCCGCTTCGGCGGCATCGCGCATCGCCTGGAAGTCGTGCGCGACCTGCAGGGTGTGCGCTACATCAACGATAGCGCCAGCACCACGCCGGTCGCTGGACGCGTCGGCCTGGAGGCATATGAGCAACCGATCGTGCTGGTGGCCGGTGGCAATACCAAGCACCTGCCATTGGAGCGCTGGCCCGCCGCAATCGTGCAGCGCTGCCGCGATGTGGTGCTCCTCGCGGGCAGCGGCACCGAAGAGCTAGTGCCAGCTATCGAGGAGGAAGCGCGTCGCCAGGGCGTGCCTTCTCCGGTGCGCGCTATCTTCAGCGATTTTCTCGCCGCCATGCACGCCGCCGTTGCCCTGACGCGTCCCGGCGACGTGCTGCTCTTCTCGCCCGGCTTCACCAGCTTTGGCATGTTCCTCAACGAATTCGATCGCGGCGATCAATTCGTGAAATACGTACGGTTGTTGTAGTACCATACTCCAAGATTAGGAGAAAACACCATGACGGAAACCAGCGAAATTTGGACTGGCAAAGCCAGCAGCTACGATCGAGCGCGCCCGACGCCGCCACCGGCTTTGCTCGATCTGTTGACGCAGTTGATTCAGATGCCGCATCCCGCCCTCGTGGTGGATCTGGGCAGCGGGACCGGACTGTCAACCGCGATCTGGGGTGAGCGGGCACAACAGGTGATTGGGATCGACCCCAATGCCGACATGCGTACCCAGGCCGTACACAAAGTCGAGAACCATCCCTACGCGGCACATATCGAGTATCGAGAGGGGCTTGCTCATCAGACTGGCCTGCCTGATGGGTGTGCTGACATTGTCACTGCTGCTCAAGCGTTCCACTGGATGGAACCGACCTCGGCCCTGGCCGAGGTCGCTCGCATTCTGCGACCCGGAGGACTTTTTGCGGCGTATGACTATGATTGGCCGCCAACCCTCAACTGGGAGCTTGAGCGGGTGTCCCAGGAGGTTACTGAGCGCTTCGTAGAGCTTGTCCGGAAGCGTGGGTCGGCTCAGAACCTCAAGATATGGCCGAAGGAGCAGCATCTGAAGCGCATGCGCGAGAGCGCTCACTTCCGCTTCACCCGCGAGGTGTTGCTTCATCATATCGAGCACGGAGACGCTGCACGGTTTATTGAGGCGATGTGGAGCAGTGGGTTCAACCAACAGTTCACCGAACAAGAGATCGGTTTTGATCGCCTCAGACAGGCCGCACTCCAACATATCGGGTCCGAACCCATCCCCTGGTATTGGAGTTATCGCGTCCGCATCGGTGTCAAGTGAGTGCGAGGCTGTGAAAAAGAAAGCCCATCATGCGGGCAAAGCATAATGGGCTTTGTATTTCCCGCTTTGATTATTTCTCTGGACATGGGTTGTACCCTATCCGTTTCCTTGCTGTCAAGGCCAGAGGGTGCATTCTGCCGTACATAGTGTAAAAAAATTGACGCGTATCGATAAACGCCTCCGCACACGTATTATCTGTATAGGTTGTATTTTTTTCAAACAAAGGAGTTTTTCCTATGCGGCAGCAGCGCGTTGGCAACGTACGTTGGAGCATTGCGGCTCTCTTAGGCGCTGGTATTATCATTAACTACTTTGATCGCGTCAATCTCTCGGTAGCGACAACGCCGCTCATCAAGGAGTTTCATCTCTCGAATGCTGATATCGGGGTCATTCTCTCCTCGTATCTGTGGTCGTATACGCTCCTGCAAATTCCTGTCGGTACAATGCTTGACAGGATTGGCGTCAAGTGGATGATGCGCGTTGGCACAATTATCTGGTCGATTGCAAGCTTCATGACCGCCATCGTCAATGGCTTCGGGCTTATTATCCTCTCCCGCGTGCTTCTTGGTATTGGTGAGTCTCCGGCCTTCCCCGGCTCATCTAAAGCTACAGGCTATTGGTTTCCTCTCACAGAGCGAGGACGTGCCACTACCGCGTTTGATGCAGCAGCCAAGTTGTCAAGTGCGATTGGGCTCCCTACCATCGCGCTCGCGGTCGCCACATGGGGTTGGCGCGCTGGCTTCTGGGTAACTGGCATATTGAGTCTTATCTACGCGATCATTTTCTGGCTGCTCTATCGCAATCCAGGCGAGTCCAGGAGATTATCAGAAGCGGAGCGCAACTATATTGTTGAAGGCGGATCGCAACAAGAGGGTACATTTCCTGCCAACGCCGCATCAAGCATGGGCTTTCTCTTGCGCCAACGGAAAATATGGGGCTTGACCCTCGCTTTTACTTGCTATAACTACGCGTTTAACCTGTTCCTCGTGTGGCTGCCTGGCTATCTGCAAACCCAATTGCACGCGTCGGTGTTGAAAAGTGGTCTGTACCTCGTTATTCCCTGGCTCGTTGCCGCAATAACCGATGTGCTTGTTGGTGGCGTCCTGGTTGATAAATTGATTTCAAACGGCCATGAACCTACCAGGGTCAGAAGAACTTTGTTTACCATCGGTATGTTATTGGGTGTTGCTGCTGCTGGTGCAACCTTTACCACCAATATCAATGTAGCAATCATCTGGTTGACGATTTCTCTGGCTGGACTGGCTTTTGCGGCCCCTATAGCATGGAGTATACCGTCATTGATTGCTCCTAGAGGAACGGTCGGCTCTGTTGGGGGCATTATGAACTTCCTGGGCAATCTGGGAGGCATCGTCGCTCCCATCGTCGCAGGTATCGTTGCTGACCGCTATGGCTTTGGCGTCAACTTCCTTATCACCGGCGCTATTCTTCTCGTCGGTATACTCTGCTTCCTCTTCATCCTTGGAAAAATTGAGCAGATCGAAGCCCCACCCTCGGGAGAGAGCGGTATTACTGAGAAGGGAGCCCCTGCTGCATAGCTCGTATAATTAAATGCTTCTATTGCGTTAAAAACACGTAGGGACCGCAATTTATGCCGTCTCTACCAGTATATTTCTCATTTATCCATACAAATTTTTGAACTAATACATAACCCCAGGCTTCTATATCAGTCCCTTCCACTACACATCACTTACGAAAATAGCATAGCACAATGAGAGAGAAGCACCTTCTCAAGCCAGTTTATGCTACATAACCTTCTTCTTATCTTCCCTCTATCCAGCATATCCGTCTTCTAGGGCTGTGAATGCGACAGGAGTGGCGAATGGGGTATACTCGAAGGAGAAAAAAGAAAACCTGTGTTGAGAAATCAATGACTGATTGCGGATCTCGCAAGGGAGGAGAGACATTATGACAATGCTGATGAACAGGAAGGCTCTGGCGGACTACGGACTTGTAAATTTAGGCAACATCTACTGGAACCTTTCGCCCACCGTCTTGACCGAGCACGCGCTGACGCGCAAGGAGGGTATGCTGGCGGCCAATGGCGCGATAACGGCAAGCACTGGCTCGCACACGGGGCGCTCGCCGAAGGATAAATTTATCGTTTCCAACGAAGAATCGGCTCAGAAGATCTGGTGGGGTGAGACGAATCATCCGATGACGCGCGAGTCGTTCGAGATGGTGCGGCGCAGCCTGGCGGACTATTTGCAGGGGCGCGATGTCTATATTCTGGATGCCGCGGCGGGTGCCGATCCGCGCTATCGCATGCCGATCCAGGTAATCACCGAAATGGCGTGGCACAACCTGTTCGCGCACCAGCTCTTCCTGCGCAGAGAGGATAGCGACGCGGCAAGCACGCGGCCTGGCTTCACGATTATCGCGATTCCGCACTTCCACACTAATCCGCGCATTCACGGCACGCGCTCGGAGGCGGCGATTATCATTGACTTCGAGGAGCGGCTGGTGCTGATCGCTGGAACCGAGTATGCTGGCGAGATCAAGAAATCGATCTTCACCGTGCTGAACTTTATTCTGCCCGCCGAGGGTGTGCTGCCGATGCATTGTTCGGCCAATATCGGCGACGCGGGCGATGTAGCGCTCTTCTTCGGTCTATCCGGCACCGGCAAGACCAGCCTGTCCGCCGACCCCACGCGGCACCTGATCGGCGATGACGAGCACGGCTGGGGCGATAACGGCGTCTTCAATTTCGAGGGCGGCTGTTACGCGAAATGCATCAACCTGTCGCAGAAGTACGAGCCGCAGATCTGGAACGCCATCCGCTTCGGCTCGGTCTGCGAGAACGTCGTGGTCCATCCCGAGACGCGCGTGCCGGACTACGCTGACGACTCGCTGACCGAGAATACGCGTGTGGCCTATCCGGTTGACTTCATCGATAATGTGGTCCCATCGGGCATGGGCGGTCATCCACAGGCGGTGATCTTCCTGTCGGCGGACTCTTTTGGCGTCCTGCCCCCGATCTCAAAGCTAACGACAGAGCAGGCGATGTACTACTTCCTGTCGGGCTACACGAGCAAGCTGGCGGGTACCGAGGCGGGCGTGACGGAGCCGGAGGCCACGTTCAGTTCCTGCTTTGGCGCGGCCTTCCTGCCCCTGCGCCCAGGCGAGTACGCGAATCTGTTGCGCGAGCGCATCGAGAAGCACAATGTCCGCTGCTACCTGCTCAATACCGGCTGGTCCGGTGGTCCCTACGGTGTCGGTAGCCGCATCAACATCAATTACACGCGTGCCATGGTGCGTGCCGCGATCAACGGCGCTATCGACAAGGCCGAGCTGGTAACTGATCCTGTCTTTGGCCTGCACGTCCCCACGAGCTGCCCGGACGTGCCCGGCAAGATCCTGGTCCCACGCGAGACCTGGGACGACAAAGATGCGTACGATCGGCGCGCCGCCGACCTGGCGAGCCGTTTCAAGAAGAACTTCGCCCAGTTCGTTCTACCGACCGACGAGGTGCGCAACGCTGGCCCACATTAATGGACCCTGGGCACGACATAGATGTATGCACGAAGTGTAATGTATTGCAAATTTATCATGTAGGGGCGCGATTTATAAGCCCGTGTGTGTTTCGCATTTTGCGCGCACAGGCTTATAAATCGCGCCCCTACATGATGGGTGACGTTTATATATGTATACGAACATATTAATTTTGGAAGCATTTTGTGCATTGTCGCGCATTTCCATTTCATCTTTTTCTCGCCTATTAGGCCCAAAAAAGGAACCTACACATGACCTCGCGCGTTAAAATAGGAAGTAGTACTGTTACAAAAGGGGAATATCATTAGATGGCAAAAAAGAAACAAAATAACACGCAGGCGGCGCGCAACAACACATCCCGGCAGGCACAGCGCCAGCAGCGCCAGGAAAATACGCGTCCAGCGGGAGGCACCGCGACGGCGGCGCGCACCACACCAGCGGCTGCCTCCGGGCAGAAAGTGCGCAAACAGGTCGCACGTCGCAACACTGGCTGGTGGTGGATTGGGGGTATCGTCCTGGCCTGTATCGCCATTATCGGCGTCTTCATCTTTATCTCTAATAGCCAGAAGCCCGCTGGCGTCATCGGCGCAACCGATCCAGCCGTGCTCAAAGCCGTGTCCAACGTGAGCCAGAACGTATCAATGGACGTAAATACCGGTGGCGTGCAGAATCCCTTCACGGCTATTCAGGGCCAGCCGCCGCTCACCGGACCCAACGGGAAACCGCAGGTCTTTTACTACGGAGCCGAGTTCTGCCCATACTGCGCCGCCAATCGCTGGTCTATGGCCGTTGCGCTGAGCCGCTTCGGCACCTTCAGCCAGTTGCCACTGACGCTCTCTAGCGGCACAGACACTGATCCCAATACGTCGACGCTGACCTTCGTAAATAGCAAATACAGCAGTTCGGTGATCGATTTCGTGCCCCTGGAGAACGAGGATCGCGATGGCAAGCCGTTGCAGAATCCGACCGCTGACCAGCAGAAGCTGTTGACGGCGTTTAGCGTCACGGGCTATCCATTTCTCGATATCGCCAATCAGTATCGCGCTGGCCCGTTCTACGATCCCGCCGTCCTGGCGAATCTTTCGCAGCAACAGATCGCGAGCAAGCTTTCAGATCCGAACGATACGGTAACAAAGAATATCGTTGGTGCCGCGAACTATATGACGGCGGCGATCTGTGCGGTAACGAAGAACCAGCCCGCGAGCGTCTGCTCCGCGCAGCCCATTCCAACCCTGATGCAATCGCTGGCGTCGGGCCAGAGTGGCTCGCTCCCAGTCAATAACCAGCCGACCGCCAATGTAGCCGCGTTTACCGGACCCGCTACGGCTCGTCGCGTGTACGCGTAATTTTCACCAGGCAACCAACTGGTGTAGGGGCGCGGTTCACAAGCCCGCCGCGCTCCACAGGCCGATGTAATATTCATTATGTCGGGTTAAAGAAGGTACCAATCGCCAGAATCAGATAAAATGCGCACAGGAGCAGTCCT
Source organism: Chloroflexota bacterium (assembly GCA_030854195.1). GTDB lineage: Bacteria > Chloroflexota > Ktedonobacteria > Ktedonobacterales > Ktedonobacteraceae > JACDAE01. The sequence continues at coordinate 2,056 of JALYTQ010000128.1, read as the reverse complement.
TCGAGCCACGTGGACTCGCCGTCCAGGCTAATGAGCGCGTAGAGGCCCGCGACCAGGCCGAAGAGGGCAACCTCCAGCAGGGAGAAGTTGAGATCGAGTGGCGTTCCCAGCAGCGGACCCGCCAGCACGAGGATCGGCGCGGCCAGCAGCGCGATCTGGATCGACGAGCCAGCGGTGATCGCCATCGAGGTCTCCATGCGATTGTGTGTGGCCGCGGTAATGGCGGAGAAGTGCTCAGCAGCGTTCCCGACGATAGGCAGCACGATCAGGCCAACGAAGAACTCGTTCAGGCCGATCTGGTGCGTCAATGGCTCGATTGTGCTCACCAGCGCCTCGCTCACGACCGCGGTAACGACCGTGGTGGCGGCCAGGACGACGATGGGCAACCAGAGCGTGCTACCCCACCAGAACGCCAGCCTACCCAAAAAGCCTGGACGCATCTTCGCGTGCTGAGCCTTCTCTTCCAGCGCAGCCGAGAGCTGTTTCTCCTCTTGCTCTGCAGGCGAAGATGGGCGCGAGGCCGGGCGGGATGCGCGCAGGCCAAAGACCGTGTAGGCGATGTAGGCCACGTAGCACAGGAGCAAAATAATGGCGATGCCAATGCTGAGCCGGTGCAGCTCGTTGCCCTGGACAACGGCGGCTCCTGGGCGCGTGTCCTCGCCGACGGTCGCCAGCAGCGAAGGAATCGCCATGCCGATAACGACCAGGGCCAACATGGACGAGTACTCGCCCGCCGAACGCCGGTCGAACGTCTGCCGCCGGTAGCGCCAGCCGCCCGCCAGCATCGACGATCCCAGGACGAGCAAGACGTTTCCGATAATAGAACCCGCCAGCGATGCGCGTACCACTTCGGGCAGGCCCGCCGCCAGGGCTGCCAGGCCGATGATGATCTCCGCCGCGTTGCCGAATGTTGCATTGAGTAAGCCGCCGATGTTTTCTCCGAGCCGCTCCGCCAGCGCCTCGGTCGCCTGTCCAATCAAGCCAGCGAGCGGAACGAGTCCCAGCGCGGCGAGTAGAAATGTGGCAAGTGGCGGGGCGTGTAATGCTTCGACGATAACTGCTGCCGGAACTGCTATTAAGAGTAGATAGAGCCAACGATTCATGCTTCCTCCTCGTGTATAGTAGACAGAAATAGACTTCCCAGAGGCGAGACCTGCGGGAAGTCTACTTATCTGCACACTCTCTTTTACGCACCATCCTCTGTATGGTTGCTCTGCCGCCCCTCAATATGCTCCGCCATCTCGGTGAGGATGCTCAGATGTTGGCTCAGTTGCCGTGCCTCTTCGTGGAGCGCCTGCAGCTGTGTCGTCAATTCATGCACCTGGCCGTCCGAGTTATATGCTGGCTGCCCCTCGGGCAAGGGCGTAGTCGGGGCGAGCGGCTCGTCGTGGGTCAGCCCATTGTTGACGGCTCCTGGGACGGGTGGCAGCGACTGCTCGGCTGGCTCCTCCAGCTGTGATGATGTTGCAACGGAGGGTGCTTCGACTCTCGTTTCACTGCTAGCGGCTTTGGGAGCGGGAGCCGCCGCTGGTGTTCTTCTCGCCCCGCCTGTCGTGCTACCACCTCTGGCCGCAAAAATGCTCCCCACGATCGCCAGCAAGGCGATCACGAGCAGACCTCCGATAATCAAGGTTCCCATACTATGTGCCTTTCGCGTCATTGTAATCAGGAGTGCCCATTTACGCCCCTGCGCGCTCTCTATTCTCCACATTTCTACTAGCAGTAGTAGTGTCATACATGGTACCATGCACGACAAAATCGACAATCTGCTCGCGCGCCCGCGACAGCCCTTCCGGCGTCGACAACTTCTCGTCTTTAAAGATGATCTGGTAACGCGGAATCGCGCTCAGGTAAGATTGGCCCAGGCCGAGCGCAATGGCAAAGAACATCGCCGTATCGATATCGGGACGGATCAGCCCATTAGTTCGCGCCGCTGTGATGATGGAGCGAAAATCCTGCAACCCCTTTACCTCAAACTCGGTCGCAATCGCCACAAACGTCTGCCAGCCCTCAGCCGCCTCCCACGTCAGAATGCGCAAAATACATGGACGCGTAA
>JALYTQ010000388.1 GCA_030854195.1 Chloroflexota bacterium | reverse complement strand
ATCATCAATGGCCGCGTTACCCTACAAAATATCGGTTCGATGACCCAGCCCTATCAGCAGCCCAGCAACTTTTTTAGCGATCAGCTTACCGTCAGTGGCAGCGTGCATCTTCCCGTTGGCCAGGTATTGTACTATACAAGCAGCGACATGTTGCCGCATAGCCTTGAAGGCTTCACCTACAACCATTTTGATGGGCATACCTGGACCACATCGCTGACCGACGCGCAACCTTTCAATGCCAATGCGCCGCTGCCCGTCGATATCAGCCGCAGCGACTATACCCAGGTGGCAACCTCCGTTACCATGATGCAACCGCCCGGCGGACCGAAAAGCTACATTTTTGGACCAGCCCAGCCGACAGCTTTCACTACTCCCGTCATCGTGTACAGCGATGGTATGGCGGGTGCCTGGACGCAGCAAAACCCGTTGACAAAGGGAGAACACTATAACGTCATTTCGCTGCTTACTACTACCGATAGCAACGCTTTATCCAACGCTCCATTGCCAGCGGTCGCGCCGAATATCTGGAATAATGATATGAACTACCAGCGACTGACGATAGACTACACGCAGGTTCCTCAAGATCTCTCGCCCAACGTTCAGAGCACAATGAAGCAGTGGACGCAGGGAGCGACCAATGCATATAGCGCGTTAAAGTTGCTGGAATCTCATCTCAGCGATCAATCTGCCTTCACATACTCGGTCAATAATACGCCTATTCCTGCCAATACGGATGTGGTTGACTGGCTGCTCCAGACGCGAAGTGGTTATTGTACCTATTACGCAACGGCGATGGCGGTCATGGCGCGCCAGCTTGGTATTCCCACACGCGTCGCCAATGGTTTTAGTCAGGGGCACTACGACGTAACGCACCATACCTGGATTGTGGATGGGCAGGACGCCCATAGCTGGGTGCAGGCGTATCTTCCCGGCTTCGGCTGGGTCAACTTCGACCCCACGCCCGGCTTTGGACCCAACGCCGCTCCTCACGCGATCCCTTCACCGACCGCGACGAAACCAGCGACAAAGGCGACTCCAGTGGTAACACCGCCTGCCAGCAAGCCAACACCTCCACCGCCCGGCCATTTGCAGCCGCCGCCCTTCAAGCCAACAAACCAGGGTCATCCTAAAGGATCTGGTCCAGTAGACCAGAGTGTGTTGATGGGCATGTCGATCGCGGTCCTCCTGCTCTCTATGCTTGTCTTCCTGACGGCTATTGTCTCTTACTGGTGGCGCAATCTCTACGCGGAAAACGGTTTTGCCGCAGCATTGTTCTGGCGCTTATGCCGCATCGCGACCTGGGCGGGCTTTGCACCGAGATCCTGGCAGACGCCATACGAATATAGTGGTATGCTCAGCAGCCAGTTTCCGCAGAACGCGACGCCCTTGTTGCGCCTGACGGATCTTTTTGTGCGCGAGCGCTGGGGCGCACCGACCCAGGCACCCTCACCCGTTGAAGAAGAGAGCGTAGAACAGCTGCTGCCCGGCCTGGGAAGTATGTTCTGGCAATTGCTCATGCGCAAAGTGAAAAAATAGGCTCCTTACTGTTCAGTACTCTTTGACTCCTCGCTCACAAATTATATAAATAAGATATATATGTAATGATATAAGTTACAAGCCACGTTTTTCTCCGTTATTTAGTATATGGCTAAAACATATGTATTTGCTTTATTACCAGTTGGAAGGGTGGCTTATTATGTTACGTAAACCTATAATAGAATGTGTATACGGGTGGGGGCAGTTGGTACAGGTCTATGATGATTACCTGGACGTGAGTGGGAAAAGGTACGCGCTGAACGAGCTTGTTTCAGTCCGTCCTATCTACCATCGTATTATGGGAATATCCTCTGTCCGTCTCGAACTGCATTTCAAGCGTAAGAAAGTAATCCTCCGTGGCATTGCAGCAATTGCGACCGCGCAGAAAATAGTAGCGTACCTCAAGGAACGTATTCAGGTAACAGGAGAATACAACCTGCAGGCGTACGCCAGAAGTACTACGACCCAGATGCGAATACCGCGCTGGCAACTGATGCGCCAGGAGCAGCGAGCGCGCAAGCTGAAGCAGGCCCAGGCGGAGCGGGCGAAGCGCGAACACGGCTTCGACGTTGAGCAACTGGCGCAACGTCTGCACTACGGTCCCTTGCCGCAGATCTATGTTCCCACGCGTTTGTTGGCGGGCGAGTATGCCCACTATTGTACCGACGCCACCTTGCGTGAGGAGCCATTGCCCGGCTCCATGCAGCCCGGCTATCAGATCAAAGATCAAGGCATGCTCATCCTGACGAGCAGGCGCATGATGTATATTGGACGCAGGCGTCAGCTTGTGCTCAGCTACAATCATTTGCTCCACATCTCCCACTTGCAAGGGGCCATTGCGATACTAAGCGAAACCTGGTCCAGGCGTGAAATATTCGAGATGCGCCTGCCGTTGGAATGCACAATGTATCTTGAGGCTATTCTGTTGCGCTACCGTCAGCAAAACATACACCCTCAGTCCGGTGTCTCTGCTCGGAGTACCGACGCGCGTGTCTCTGCTTATCAGGCGCAGACGACCGTTGCACAGCCGCCGCAGCAATGGCGGAGAGATTAAGGAGTGAGAAGTGCTAGATACAATTATGGCGTTGTGGAATCAGAGGCGGAAGGAGAGCAGGCAAAGAGCTGGCAGGATAGGACTTGTATCTCTGCTTATCTGTATCAGCGCGTCACTCCTTCTCGTCGTCATGAGTGGCCGTTCAACAGAAAAAAGCGCTATGCATAAGAAAGATGCGCATCAGCAGGTCATAGTACAGCCGGACGTGACGGCCAGGGACTTCCCAACGCCGTCTCCCACCGTAAAAGTTGCCGAACGCATTGGTCCACCGCGCACACACCTTGCAACCGCCGTGGCAACTGTGCCAGTCAGCGTGCCGCCGCCCGGCATAGTCTATCCCGTCATCACGCCAGAAACGTGGAGCCCGCCGACTGTCGAACGCGCGCCCGTGAAAATAGAGAAAAAGCAGAGCGCCAGGCCGTCCAACGTAAAAAGACAGCAGCGTGGAGTCAGGCCACATAAAACCAATCGTGTAAAGGTCGTGCCGATAGCTACCATTATACCTATGCCTACCCAAATCCCTACAGCCACGGCCACTATTAGCAGTACGGCCACCGCGACGCCGACGGCTACACCCGTAGTGACCGCAACGGCCACCGCGGCCACCGCGACGCCGACGGCCAGCGTGCAGGACCCGGCTGTACCAGTGATCCAGCCGTTTACGCCAGGCTTTTTGCAAAGAATGATACCGAAAGAAAGAAACAATCTATGAGTTTTAAAAATTCGCGCCAAAACCTCTTGACAACGGCAGCGACCTATGTGATAATGCTGAAGTTGTCGGGAGAGAGCCTTACAGGCCGCTTCGCTAAGATAGAGCGCTAGTAAACTTGTAAGAGAACGTTAAGAGCCCTTTAAAAAAGGTCAGAAAAACTCTTGACAACAGGAAGCACTTGTGAGATACTACATGTGCGGTCGAGGTAGAGGGGTAAAACTTCTGGAGAGCAAACCTCAAACATGGACTCCCTGAAAGCTAAACACCCTGGTACTTTTCGCCCTTTGGGGCGTCGGGTAACAGCCAACTTTCTCTGCCTTGATAAAGAAACAATAAAGGGCTGATCCAGCTCTTGAAGCTATCTTGTTTTGCAAGATAACAATATGAACCTTGACAATTGAAGAGTGGAAAGCAGAACAGCAACTGTTTGGAGACGAGCAGTTCCTGTCAATATCAATGATCGCCGGTCGCAAGGCCGGAGGATCAGAGTTTTTCTGCGAACAAGCCAAGCAACAACAG
>JALYTQ010000387.1 GCA_030854195.1 Chloroflexota bacterium | reverse complement strand
GCCCACGGCCCTCCTGCTGGGGAACCGGAGGGACGCAAGGCTCCTCCCTACTGTAGAGGTAGCATAAAAACGCTTAGTCTCGTCCTACCGCGCCACTTAGTATATCATCGATCTGGCCAAGCAGGTCGTCCGAGAGGGTGATCTCGCTGGCCTTGACGTTCTCCTCCACCTGCTGGGGGCGCGAGGCACCGATGATGACGGAGGTGACGTTTGGCTGGCGCAGAACCCAGGCCAGGGACATCTGGGCCAGCGTGTAGCCAGACTGCTTGGCCAAATCCTTGAGCTGCTGGACGGCGGCCAGAATCTCGTCGCTCAACAGGCGTTTCATGAACATGTTGATGTCCTCGTTGGCGGCGCGCGTGCCCTGCTCCGGCTGCTGGCCGGGCTTGTACTTGCCGGTCAGGATGCCCTGGGCGAGCGGCGAGAAGACGACCTGCCCGATGCCCTCGCGCTCGCATAGCGGGATGATGTCCTTCTCGATGGTGCGCGTGAGCATATTGTAAAGCGGCTGATTTGAGCTGATTCTGTCCAGATTGAGCTCGCGCGCAGTCGCCACGGCGTCGTGAATCTGAACCGCCGACCACTCCGAGACGCCGGTGTAGAGTACTTTGCCCTGCGTGACGAGATCGTCGAGGGCGCGCAGCGTCTCCTCCAGCGGCGTCTCTGGATCATAGCGATGGCACTGATAGAGGTCGATATAGTCAGTGCCCAGGCGGCGCAGGCTGGCGTGGCACTGCTCCATAATATGCTTGCGCGAGAGGCCGCGATCGTTCGGGCCATCCTCGAAGGGGAAAAAGACCTTTGTCGCCAGCACGTACGAGCTGCGCTGGTACTCCTTCAGGGCGCGTCCCAGCACCTCTTCGGCGGCTCCGTGAAAGTAGACATCGGCGGTATCAAAGAAGTTGACCCCTAGCTCGTACGCCTTGTGAATGCACTGCGCGGCCAGGTCCTGCTCGACCGATTGTCCATAGGTCAGCCAACTCCCCAGGCCAACCGTGCTCAGGCGCACACCGGCGCGTCCCAGATGTCGATATTGCATAAGTTCTACCCTTCTCTTTAAAATAGCGCCACGTTTGCTGGATAGGCCTGGCAAGCGCGACAATAGCTCATTGCTCCTGGCGAAAGTGTAGCATGTGGCAAACGAAGATGTCAAAGTGAGCCTGATGGTATCTTTGCCTGCTCCTTTGGTGCGAGATAGCGCTCGGCATGGCCCAGCGGCGTGAAGGCGAAGCACAGGGGGATGAGCATAACTAGAACGCCAATGCCCGCGTAGACCAGCGCCACGTTGTTCGTCTCGCTGATGATGAGTCCGCCGAGGAACGAGCCAAGCGGAATAGCCGACCACGCGATGACGCTGGCGATACTGACGACGCGCCCCAACATATGGTTGGGCACAATGGCCTGGCGCAGGCTGCCGGTGTTGATATTGAAGAGGATGCCCAGCCCCTGCGCGAGCGCCTCGAAGAGCAGCGCCAGCCAGTACAGGCGTGTGAAGGAGAGTGCCAGGATGAAGAAGCCATCGAGCAGCAGCGCGCCGATCGCCACCTTGCTGAACGACCAGCGCCTGCGCAATGGACCAGCCAACAGAGCGAGCGCGACGATACCGACGCTCCCCGCCGTGTAGAGAAAACCGATCTGCGAGTCGCTGGCCTGCAAGCGTTCTCTGGCGAAGAGGACGAGCTGGGCGCTATGCGTCGCCGCGACGAAGTTCACCAGCGCCATCATCAGCGAGATGTTGCGCAACACGGGATGTCCCCAGACGTAGCGCAGTCCCTCGGCAACGTCGCGGAGAATATGCTTGCGCGGCTCGTCGCTCCTTCCATTGAAGCTAGTGGTAACGAGCGCGATGGAGAACGCGGAGAGCAGGAAGGAGCACGCGTCGAGCAGCAGCAGAGAGGCGAGCGGCACAAAGGCGACCAGGATGCCTGCTAAAACCGGACCCAGGATGCTGGCCGCCGAGTAGCTGGCCTGGATGCGTCCGTTCGCGCTCACCAGATCGTCCTGCTCGACGAGGCTGGGGATGGCCGCGAACTCGCCCGCCTCGAAACAGATGGTCAGCGTGGAGTGAAGGAAGCCTACGCCGTAGATCCACCAGACGGAGAGCTGCCCTAGAAAGGCCATCAAGGGAATCGTCGCGATAACGGCAGCACGCCCGATATCCATCACGATCATCATGCGTTTACGATCGATGCGGTCGGTCCAGGCACCGAGCAGCAGACCGAAGAGCAGGTAGGGCAGCATGTTCGCCGCCGATGAGATGCCCAGGTTGAGCGCGGACCCGCTGATCTTGTAGACGAGCAGAGGCAGAGCGAAGAGCGTGATCGAGCTGCCCAGGTTTGAGATCGTCTGCCCCGTCCAGTAGCGCCAGAAGTTGCGCTTCGATCTCTGAGGCGATGAAGCATGCTGCCGGTTTGCCATAGCCGCTTCCTTTCTCAGTCACTCCTCTTCCTTAAAAGAAGTTGAAGATGCACTATTGCTCTGTAAGTAGGGTGGTGCCAGGAAGAACGCTGTGCAGAGGGCATAGACCTGTCCATCGGCATCGGACGGCCCGGTGGCGAACTCGTAGACCAGATCGGACAGGCGCTTGCCGAACTCCTCGGCGCGTTGGCGTGAGAGGCGCGCATGCGGAAAAGCCGTTTCACAGCGTGTCCGCTCTCCTCCAGCGACCAGGGCGTCGGCCAATTGATCGCGCGCCTCGGTGAGGAAATCGAGATGTCCTTCGGCTTCCGGCGCTATCTTCGGCGGGAAGTCGAACAGGAAGAGGCGGGCCGTGCGCGTATAGTACTTCGCCACGATTCCGTGAACAAGGCGGCGCGCAACGATCTGGGCCAGTCCCGCCGCTTCGAGCACCTGCAGATGGTGCCCAACCGTGCCGGGCGGGATATTCAGTCTCGCGCCGATCTGGCTGGCCGTGACCGGCTCATGCTTGAGAATATGCAGGATCAGCGAGCGCGTAGCATCGCCCACGGCCTTGAATTGCTGGGCCGTGTCAACCCTGAGCGTTGCTGGCAGCTCCGGCATAGTTACGGGAACATCTTCTGGCAATAACTCGCTGGCATCTCTTTCTAGCGTCATGGTCCTCTATCCTTCTATCGTAAACGGCGGGCTGCCATTGTCGTACGTACGGCTTTTATAGTACGTACGACAATGATAATAGATATTTGTAGGGAAGTCAAGGCAGACCACCATTCGCGATGGAGCGAGAGAGACCGGTGAGTTGACAGGGCGGAAACAACAATGCTACCATCCTATCAACAGAGGATAGCGAAAAGGAGAAGGGATACACACAATGGCGTCTGCACGCATATTCGGCGCGCTGCCAACGCTGGAGACCGGGCGTCTGCTGCTGCGCAAGATGCAGATGGATGATTTAGATGACTACTACGCGTATGTGTCGCAGCCGGAGATCGCCAGGTACAATAGCTGGCTTGCGCCGCGCTCGCTCGCCGAATGCCGTGTCTTCTTTGGAGGACGGGTGATCGAGCGCTACAAAAGTATGCTGCCGACTCCCTGGGGCGTCGTCGATAAGGCGACGGGACGGCTGGTGGGACAGTGCGGCTTTACTCAGTGGTATCCTGCCAACATGCGGGCTGAGATCGCGTATGGTATCTCAAAGGCGTACTGGGGCAAGGGCTATATTCCCGAGGCGGTGCGTATGGTCCTGGCGTTCGGCTTTCGCGTGCTGGGCGTCGAGCGCATCCAGGCGGCATGCATGGCTGAGAACGTCGCTTCCGAGCGCGTTATGCAGAAGGTCGGCATGTCCTTCGAGGAGATACAGCGCGAATACTCGTTTGTACACGATCGCTATGAGGATCTGAAACTG
>JALYTQ010000127.1 GCA_030854195.1 Chloroflexota bacterium | reverse complement strand
GGGTTGCAGGTTCCTCAATTGAGCACCCTGGACCAGGTATGCAACGCTTTTGATATGTCTCCTGAAGATCTGGGCTTCGGGCACGCCATCGAGATAAAGAGGCGTACACCTTCGCATAGCAAACTGAAGACCGGTCTATCTATGGCAGATAGTCCGTCAACTTCTACAACAGGCGGCAACGCAGCCATACCCATCGAGCAGCCTACGCTTGAGCTACTCATCAGCTCTGAGCAAGCGAAAAGGAGCCTGGAAATTATGAGTCAAGTATCCCACAAAAAAAGCGATGGCGAGGAAGACAAAGGATTCTCACGCAGACAGGCGATCACCACGTTGATCGGCGCGCCATTGACGGTCTTCGGGTTGGCGCAGGGAACACGAGCGTCGGTCCTCCATCCAGATGAAATGTTGTCTTTATGTACAATTAGCGTTCCCCTTCTCTGGCGACTCTACTTTGAAGGAGGAATGGCGGAGGTGACACAGTCGCTGCCTGGCTATCTCTCACAATTGGCTAAGCTAGCGCAGGAACCTTCTCACTACCAGAAGCGGGCTGCCAGTCTGGCCTCTCAGGGCTATCAGCTGGGCTCACTGATCTCGACACAACATCAGAACTTCGGGGCGGCCTCAACGTATGCAACGCAGGCGCTTATGTACGCGCAGCAGGTTGAGGATGCTCACCTGCAGACCGCGTCTTTAATTCGCCGCGCACTGGTCTGCCTCTACCTGAAACGGCCACAGCAACGCGCACAGGCTTACGAGCAGGCGCTTCTTACAAGCAACAAGGCGTCTGCCCTCCTGCAGGGTCGCGTGCATATCGGTCTGGCCGAGGCGTATAGCGCGCTAGGGAAGGAGCGCGACGCCCAACAACATCTGGACCTCGCGCATCAGACCTTTCCCGATCGCTATGAGGACGATCCAAACTATTCCTATACGCACTTCAATTGCTTATCACTTTATTCTTATGAAGGCATGATGCATCTCAATGCGCAGCAGCCGCAAAAAGCGTGGAGTTCATTTATGCATCTGGATGGACTGCTGCCGAGAACGCCCGTTCCCGACCGCATTGAGCTGACGGTGCGTCAGGCGCTGGCCGCCTGCGCGCTAAATGAAAGGGAGCAGAGCTGCACCTATCTGACGTCCGCTGTGCGCGGCGCGACCGCGGCAGGGAACCACCTGCGCTACGATGAAGCGTACGCTGTTTACGAACGGATGCAATGTAAATGGAGCAAAGAACCACAGGTGAGGGCGCTGGGACAACTGTTCCTCTAGCAGGGATGTAGTATCTCTCTTGCTCTAACTCCTCGCGGCTACGCGGCTCGCAGGATTATGGAGAGCGTGGCGAGATGGCGGCTGTATGTCCGTTACCTCGTCACGCTCCCTTCACCATTGGCACTGATTGTACAAGCTGTACATCCTACCTACGCGCGACCTGGATGGCCCCATAATCCCACGATCTATGCTATAATCATCTTAAAAGATCTCATTGTTTTTCTAACAAAAAGGCGTAGAAGTGGTATGTCTGCACTACAAACAACTCCCGATTCCAGCCAATCTGATTCTATACGCTGCAAGCGCTGTAACACTCTATTGCCTGCATATGCAACGTTTTGTAGAGTATGCGGTGAACGCGTAGGCAAAGATGCAAGAAAGTCGCCTCAGCCAGACGCGATGGGCGTCTCCGAGCGCTACCGCATCGCCGCCCTGATACGTCGTCGCGCCTATGTGCAGCTCTTTCTGGCCATCGATAATCAGCAGCAGAAGCCGGTCGTCATCTGCGATATCGATGTCAGAACTCTCGATGAAGACAAGCGGACGGAGGCCATTAAGGCCATGCAACGCGAATATGACCTGCTGCGCCGCTATAGAACGCCGGACGTGATGCCGGTTATAGATCTGCGCTACTTCCAGGGCCATATCTTCACTATCGCTGGCTGGCCGTTCGCTACACAGAGCAATGCACAGCAGAAGCGCTATACCCTGCACGATCTCTTGCAGAGCGGCATTGGCCTGCCCGATGAGCAAACGGCGATTCTGTGGGTCTACCGCCTGACCCAGGCGGTGAGCAACTTACATTCACAGTTGATCGTCATTGGCGATCTCGACTCCCATACAGTCATCGTGAGCGATGAGAGCTATGACGGCATGCCCGCGCTCATTGTTGGTTGGCTGCCATTGCCTATACGCGGCTACCTCTCACAGGAGACGGCGCTGGCAAACTCCTCTCATCACTTTACGGCCCCGGAGGCGCTGCTCGGCAACGTGGAGGCCGCTTCCGATATCTATAGCCTCGGCGCGCTTCTCTACCTGCTCCTGACGGGAACCGCTCCCGATGGACCGGAACAGCGCGAACGGCAGGCGCTACGCTCCCCGCGCGAGATCAATCCGCACATCAGCGCGCGCGTCGATGCAGTGGTGATGCGTGCCCTGGCCCTGAAGGTCGAAGATCGCTTCGAGGATGCCGAGGAGATGGCGGACGCGCTCCTGCAACTCTGCGCGACTACAAAGGCCGTACACGGGAAAGCCAGTCCCGGCAAGGCGAGTAAGGGAGGGCCTGGAAACGTAGTTGCCGATAAGATCGCCAGCACTCTCGGCAAGGAAAGTGAAGAACCGGTCGATGATCCAGAAGAGGTGACGATCTCGGTCTCACCCATCCAGGCACAACTGGCGCGCTGGTATATGTCCAAAATGCCCACTGGCAACCTGAAGCCGCTGGAGCAGCCTGGAAAGGCTCCCGAGGAGAAGCGCGCGGAACAGGAAGACGCTCCCATAGAGGACCAGGTGACGCAAGAGGTGCGGGAGGCGCAAGAGATACCGGAAGAGAACCTGGAAGCGGAGGAGACCCTGGCCGAGACGCCGACGCCGGAACCGCTGCCGGAGCCAATTCCGCGCCCGGTGCAGACGACGGGGCACGATACGGGCGAGCACGACAAGCGCACTTTGCGAGAGCGGATCACCGGTGTTCTGCCCGCTCTACGCCGGAGTCCAGCCAACACGCCGTCAGCACCTTCAGAGCCCGTGCGTCCAGCGACAGGCGATGAAGACAGCACGCTGCTGAAACGGCTGCAGCGCTTCTTCCTCGGCGAGCAGCAGCGGCAAACGACGGCGGCGGCCCTGATTGAGACCCCGTTACGCATTCAGCCGAACCAGGGCTATTCGTTGCGCATTCATCTTATAGGGCGCGACACACCGACGCCATTGCCGGGAGCCAGAAAAGGAGCTCCGGCGGCGGCGGGCCTGAGCGCGCTTGTTCAGGGCGAGAGTGTGCATATCGAGGTGCGCTCGGCGCTCTTCCAGAACTACGCCTACATTGTGCAGCGCGCCGATGTGCAGATTCCCGCGCGTGGCTACGCCGCTGAGGTGACAATCCCTATGCAGGCGCTCACTAATGGACGCAACGGACGCCGTGAACGGCTGCACATCTTCTTTATGGATGCTGAGCGCAAGCCGCTTTACGAGAAGCCGTTCGTCATCGAGCTGTTCATTTCGCATCTTGTGCAGGCCGGTCGCGAGGGCCACAACGTCCTGAGCATTCCATTGTAGCTACAAGTAGTGAAAATTTGATAGTTGCAAACTAACCTCTAGTGTGTCAAGCTATAGTAACAGGCTTAGACACACTATTTTTCATAATGGAAGCAGTCGACAACTTTAACGAGGCGATGATCGAACTGGGCGTACACGCGGCGGTCGTGCTGGCGCTGGGCATTACACTGAAGCTCCTCTCTAAAGACTTCGAAATCGTTCCCAACGGCTAGCACGAGCGTTACGAACCATTATGAAAGCGACGATATTTGCCCAGGTACCATCACGCGGCCACATGTAAGAATAGGTGTCGTTAGAGAAGCGCTCAACATCGGCATCGTTAGCGGCCACGATCGCACCGCCCTCGTCGATCTGGGTGCGCAACACCAGCAGGCTGCGCTTGTAATGATCAACCAGCTCCTGGGGCAGATCGGCGAAAGACAGCACATCTTTATTGACCCAGCTATGCCAATAGTTGCGCGTGCGGTCCAGGAAGTTCTGCGGGCCACGCGAGCGCACGAGGGCGTCTAGCTCGGTGACGGAGGGCAGGTCGGAGCCGACCGCGAGCCAGTGATACGCCTCACCAGTAGCGTTCGCGGCCAGGGCTGGCAGGTGCAGAGCCAGCGTGCCATCGACCGATCCTTGCGCAATCGGGTTACGCTCCAATCCGCCATCCTCAGCGTCGCGCCACGTCCCCTGCTCTCCATGAAACTCTTTGACGCCGGTCGCCCAGCTACTGATGCCGAACGCCAGATCGTTGCCCTCGCGCACGGCCCCATTCATCAGGAAATAGGCGCTCAGCTTATAGGCCACCAGCGCCTGCTGCACCGGATAGTAGAAGACGGTATCGGCCGTGACATCGTTCCAGATATGCCAGTCGTAGTGGAAAAAGAGGCGCACATTTCTGGAGGTATTGGCCTGGTTTTTCACGAGCACGTGGCGCAAAAAGATCGCGCGCGTAAAATCGACGACATCGTTGAAGACCAGTTGCAGTTGGAGTCCCGCGTGGGTGAGCGTAACATTCGTCACCAGGGTTTCCGGCTCGTAGACCAGCTCGCGCTGCCATTCGGGCGCGTCGAGCCAGGCAAATTGCCCATCGACCCAGACACCGGTATGCGAGATATCGCCGCCCGTATGCAGCTCCTGCCCGACGTGCGGCCAGTAGATATCGCGGAGATTGTAGCTCTTATCAAAATTCAGCAGCAACGAACCATTGCCAACGGGTAGATCTCGGGGCATAGTGCCTTGTCCTCCTTCATCTTTACGTCACGATTATAGTACAGGAAGCAAGTACCTTGCTGAGAGGCGTCAATTCTGTGCTATGCTATGCAGGAAAAGGTAACTATCCAGTAGGGATGGGCCTTGCGTCCATCCGGTCCGCCAGCTGGAGAGGGGGCACCCGGATGGACGTAAGGCCCATCCCTATTGATAATTGCAGGAAAAGTAGAGAGAGGATAGTAGAATGAAACGCAGCTTATTATCGCGCTTACGCCTCAGTGGCTGGTATTATCTCACGGGCGCGCTACTGCTCTTAGCAGGGGTGCCGCTCTATCAACAGCTCGTGCTCAATCCGCTGAACTATGGCAGCACGCTGAGCGACCGGGGGGCAAATCACTTTGCCTCCTACCTGGCGTGGATCGGCGCTCACACGCCACAATTTCTTATCTACCGCATCTTGCTCATCGTCGCCTTCGCCTTGCTGCTCACACTCCCCTTCAATCTTTTTCGCATTATCGTGGCACAGGAGATCGTAGGACAACAGGACCGGGCGGAAGAGAAGCGGCAACAGGACGAGCAGGATGAAGACGGACAGGAAGAGGACGAAGAAATTGGCGCGGATGGCATGCCCGCGCACGCGTGGAGAGGCAAGGGCTTCGTCATCATCGCCGCGTGGGCGGGCTTTGCTGGCCTGATCGCCTATCTGCTAGGAGCGCTCGGCGGGAGCCTGTACCTCACCATCGTTGGCCGTGGCTTTACAGCGAGCGCAACAGTGCCCGGCAGCTTTGCAGTGCTCTATAGCATCTTCTCACTGCTCAGCAACACGCTGGGAGTTGGACTGCTGGCGCTCTCAACCCTGTTCTTCGGCGCAATGATCGCCAGAAGCGGGCGCAACCTCTGGCCGACGACCTGGGTTCTCTTCGGCTACCTGGCGATCGCCACCACGGCGCTGCTCAGTGGTAGCGCCGTAGCTATCGCCAGCGCGCCCACGCTGGGAGAGGCGGCACTCACCACGCCAGCTATCCTCTTGTTCGGAGTGTGGGTCTTATGGCTGGGCATTATGTTGGTGCGGTTGAAGCCGGAGGAGCCGTAGGGACGAAGTTCACAAACGCGTCACCTAGCCTCCTCGGCCTTTTGGGACAACACAACGTAACCAGAGCGCCACAGATCGATCGCCTCCTGCTCGCGACCCAGCTCCTCCAGCGCATTTGCCCAGCGACCAAACACCTCGGCCTTTTCCGCGTAGGCCTGGGTAGGACTGAGCTGTTCGCTCGCCTTTTTGTACAAGGAGACAGCATCTTCGAGCAATTTTTTGCGCTGATCGCCGTGAGCCTGTTTCGCCTCCTCGTAGGTGACGTTCCCAACGGCGTGATAGACCGTGCCACTCATCTCGGTATTGTGCGAAAGTTCCATCGTCTCCAAAGCGAACTGGCAATAGCGCCGTGCCTCCTCCAGACGCCTCTCGGCCATGCGTACATTTGCCAACGCGACACAATTCAACATCGCCAATGTAGGGCCATTAAAGCTGGTCGCGATCGCCATGGACTCAGTATAGTGGTCCGACGCCTCTCTGTAGTCGCCCAGCAGGAAGCTAATCTCGCCCATCAGGTTCTGGACGCGCGCCTCCATGTTGCGCTGCGCCTTCTGCCGATAGAGATCCAGCGCCTGCTGACCCGAAGTCATAGCGCGGGCGAAGTCGCCGACATAGCGGCATGCACTACACAAGCCATGATAGATATCTGCTAATTCTTCATCACTATTATAATGGCGACACAGGCGCAACGCCTCATCGTAGTTGCGGATGGCAGCGGAATACAGTCCGCGCCTGATGCAGGTAGTTGCCAGGGAGTAGCGAGCCTTGATGCGCACCGAGGGCATATGGACGCGTCTATCGTGCAGAACTTTCAGGCAAGCGGTAAAGTGGAGCGCGGCATCCTCATAATGACCGAGATTTGTAGCGGCCTCACCGAGATGCAGCAGGGAGAGAACCAGGCGTTCTCGTTCCAGCAGGGTATCGATCTCACCTTCGGGCTTCATTTGCAAGAGGGAGGCTAATACCTGTACAGCCTCGCTCCACTGCTTGTTTTGGATATAGCACCATCCGAGCAGGTAGGCTATCTCCTGCTGCTGTTTTTCATCCTCAGTGTGCACAGAAGCGAGGGCAGACAGTGCATCATCTGCCCGTCCCTCCTCCAACAGCAGTCTGGCTCTATAGAGCAGCATCTGCGGATTAGTTTGCGATGTCACGAGCGTACAACCTCCTTTATAAATGAAATATGTGCCAGTATAACACATTTGATAATGTTCGTGTACCCATAGCGAGAAATGTTTCTCTGTAAAATCAATCATCACAAAAAATGTCGACCTGGCAGCAATTTCAGTGATGAAAGGTCAGAGCAAAAGGGTTTTCATCTGTATAATGAGAAGGGGAAGAAAAAACGAAACGGGATATCTTGCTCCTCCGCCACCGCGCCCACAAAGTGGTAGAGAGATACCCGTTAAAAACAGTATAGCGTAATTCGCGCCTTTACACAAGAAGATAGTACCAAAGGAGTAAAAGCATCCTTGCGAAGGATATAGCGTCGTGATAGACTGTCAGCAGAGGTGGAAGTTGAAGCATCCGGAGGTAGTTTTCCTCAACGAAGGCCGTGCCAGAGCTATACCGCAAGATTGCCTCACCGGGCTGTTTTTCCTCCTCGCGCGGCCTTCGTTTATTTATAATAGGATTGTATGATGCAAAGTAAAGAGGATCGTATTGTGGAAGTAGACCCTGAAAACAGCCGCGGGAGATACACCATGCAAGGGAATAAGCGTATTGGAGATCGCTTTGCAGGAAGGCGTGTAGTCACGATAGGCGGGGGCTCAGGAACATTTTCCATCCTTTCCCATTTAAAAAAATATCCCTTTAACATCACCGCTGTTGTAACCATGTCGGACAGTGGAGGCAGTTCGCGCCGCCTCATGGACGAATTCAGGCGTCAGCTTCCATTGGGAGATTTACGCATGTCGCTGGTAGCCCTGGCGCGCAACGGTGCATTGTGGCGTGAAATATTCATGCACCGCTTCGAGCGTACGGAAGACGAGGAGAACGGCCAGTCGCATGCAGGAGTAGGCGGTCACAGTCTTGGCAATCTCATCTTGAAAGGTTTGCAGGACATCAACAACGACAACCTGCTGCTCGCCATAGAGGACGCTGAAGAGTTGCTCAACACAGCGGGGCACGTCGTACCGGTCACATTGGCCCAGACGACGATCTGCGCCGACCTCGAAGATGGCAGTACCATCTGCGGAGAAACCGATATCGACACGCGTGGGCACGGCCATCCCGAGCCGCTCTCGCCTATCAAGCGCCTGCGCATGGTTCCCGACGATGTAGCCGCCAGTCAGCAGGCCGTGCGTGCTATCAAGCGAGCCGACACCATCATTATCGGACCGGGAGACCTGTACACCAGTCTCTTGCCCAACTTGCTCGTGCGCGACATAGCGCGCGCCGTGCGCGAGTCAGAAGCAGAAAAGGTCTATATTTGTAACCTCATGACCAAGCATGGCGAGACGGACAGCTACAAAGCCTCGGACTTCGTCAACGAGATACATCGCTATCTGGGAACGCGCGTCGACAGGGTACTTCTGAACAGCGGCACATTTCCGCCGGATGTCGTGAAAATGTACGCCGAGGAACAGGGCGAGCCAGTCGTCGTCGATCGCTCGCGCCTCGCGCGGCTCGTGCCCAGATTGGTGGTCGAGCAACTCAACCTGGAAGACGATACCCTCGCCCGCCATGATCCCGAACGGCTTGTGCGCTCCATCTTCAACGACGAATCGCCCTAAATGCAAAGACCGGAGCAAGCGGGTAAGACCGCCCCGGTCTTTCATCAGCAGCCCGGCTAGTGCAGACCTTTCGCGATATGCTCGAACTCCTCGCGTGGGAAGGCGCGCATCGTCTGCGTGCGCATACTTCCCTGCGCGATGGTGCCCAGGATGAGGCGCGCCGCAGTCTGATCGTCGGGTGCCTCGGTAATCACAATATAATCAAACTGCCCCATCACTAAGTAGAAGCCTACCAACTTCCCGCCTGCCTCCTTCAAAGCAGCATCAAATGCCTGTAAACGTTCAGGGGCGTTCTTTGCTTCCTTCACTCCCTGCTCAGTAAGGTTTACCATGCTAATATAGGTTGGCATAGATACCTCCGACCTGGTATAAACAACTTTACACGTGTGTCCATTCATCTGCAATTGTACACGGTTTTCTCGTCACTCAACAAGTAGAGAAAGTATCTCCTCTGCCAACCACCGCTACACATATCTCATCCTGATCCACGGGCGCGGCGCAGGAAGAACCAGCTTTCGGACAGGCCAGCCAGCGCGCCTAGCAATGGCAGCAACGTCGTATGTCTCGCGGCGATCTCCGCAACGACGAACAGGCCGCTATTGAAGAGCAGATAGGCCAGCGCGGCCAGCACGATGCCCAGGTAGGGGCGCGCAAACCAGAGGATAATAACAAAGGGCGGGCGCTGCACCTGCCGCGAACGTCCCAGTGACACGAGGCTGCTCATACACGCACCGAGCAGGCCATAGACCAGGACCAGCCACGGAACGCCCAGAACGAGCAGGCCCGGTGGCAGGCTGGCAAAACCCATGCCCTGCAAGACCGCAAAGGTCAGAACAAGGAGCAAGAGCAGGATCAGGTAGATAGCCAGGGCGTTCAACAGGCGCGACGCAGCGGGAGAGGAAAGCTTGCGCACGCTCGCTATCGCTGTGGACGCGGCATCCCCTTCTTTGAACGCAGGAATGGGTTCGGTGTTCTGCTCCACGAGCCTTGACGCGGCTGCCTGATAGGAAGGCTGCTGCATAACTGTGGAGGTAGCGGGTGGAGAGAGTTGAAGATAGTGCTCAGGGAACTTCTGTTTTCTGGCGAGCGAGGCGAGTTGTTGAACAAGCGAAAGAGAATGATCTACCTGTGCGAGAGAGAGAAGGGGAAACTGACGACGCGCATTCTCGGTCAGCGCGTACGTCCCACACGTTATCTCGCGCTCGCGATACATCTCGCGCACACCGACACTTAGAGGACGGAACAGGCTATCGGGAGAGCCCGCCGAATGCGCGGCATCCAGCAAAGAGGGCTGGCTCCCATTGTGCACCGTCACATGGCGCGGAATGCGATAGAGCACGCCCCACACCTCGGCATCTGGATCAGCGCTCGGCACGATCGTTGCCAGGAGACGGCGTGTGCTTGAGCGTACGACCTCCGCGAACATCAGCGTATAGCCCTTCAGGACGGCTGGCCCATAGAGAAAGGCCGCGCCATCGAGACGTTCCGCACTATTGAGGACGCTGCTATCCATCTCTGGACCATACGCGAAGAGCCAGATGAACTCCTGCGGCTCCTCATCGGAGAGCATAGCCACCTCTACATCGCCCATAGCCGACTCTTCCCTCTCGCTGTCCTCCAGTTCTTCCGGCAGAGGCGGGGCCGATGGAGCTTTGCGGGGAAACGTTGGCCGGACGGCGGGGATCTCTTGTTCCTTAGACCCTTGCTCGCTGGCGGCGAGGAGCGAGTTAAATGAGAGCGGCCTCGGAGTATTGTCACGCACGACGGGAGCCCCCGGCACAACTTCTATCGACTCCTGGAATTCGCCCAATTCTCGTTCTCCAGCCCGACGATCAGCCTGTTCATTGCCTGGCTGGTATTCTTTACTTCGATCACTTTCCACTGTGCCACCCTGCCTTTCGCTCACATGCACAACCAAATTTTTTAGAAACATGCACTGCATCACCGCATACAATGGTAAGGATAGCGCGAAAAAACGATTTTACCAAATGAATAGGACTTCCAGGGTACTTTTTATTCTCTAGCAAGCTTACGAGCATTTTCTTTCGCAGATAATGCAATAGTGCTTATTTCTTTTGTACTCAGGACGCCGCGCTCGGTGATAACTTTAGTGACCAGGAAGTATGGAGTGTGGTCAAAGTAGAAGTTGCGCGCAGTAACTCCTGGCAGAGGCCGCTCCAGCACCTCATGGGCCTCTTTCTCCTCTAGCAGTGCCTCTTGTTGGAGCGCGTCCTGCGGCCAGTTTTGCTGTGAGATTTTGAGCGTCTCACAGAGAACGTAGAAGGGGATGTTGTGGCCGTGAGCAGACCAGGCCAGCAGCGCGGTTCCAGCCTTGTTGAGCACATCGCCGTTTGCCAGAACGCTATCAGCGCCAACTACAACGGCATGGCAGCGAGGGATGAAGATATCGGCCTGCGCATCGGTAAGCAGCGTTACTGGGAAACCAGCGGCGGCGAACTCGCGTGCCATCTCGCGTCCCTCGTAGCGGGGGCGGCCCTCCAACACGATAAGCTGCTCAATCTGTTGGCGATTGGCCTTGAGCACTTCCAGGATGGTTCCAGAGAGGCTACAGGTCAGTAAGCGACCGGAGAGGTACGGTCGGGCATGCTCCGCGATGCGCTCGATCGCCGTATCGTAGTCCGCTAGCAGTTGATCGGCGGCCTGGGCGATAGCATCTGCATTCCCAGGAGTACTTAGTATGCGCCCGACCGCGCTCGCCAGAGCAGCCATAGCGGGGCGGGCCTGGGCCAATGCGCGCCCGCTCTGACGGAGTTGACGCATCTGCTCATCCGGTGACGCCATTTTCGTATTGGCGAGATCGCGCAGAATAAGGATGCTCTGGCGTACCAGCCAACGCGAGCCGTGTTCGCGGTCGTCGCGCACCAGAGCAATGCGCTGTTCAATATCGCTACTCATTGTTGTCCTCACATCCAGATTCGCCTTCTTTACATTATTACGTTGCGCATATATCCACCGTAACAGCGCTCATGAGATTACCCCTGGGATTGGCGGGCCGATCAGCCAACCAATTGGCACTTGCACTGCCCAAATTGGATTGGTTACTCTTAGAGAAGACGAGCCAACACAGGAGGAACACATGCGATACCAGGAATCCAGTCGAGCAACCTTACCATTATTTACTGTACCCGTCCATTCGTTTATCAAACTGGAACGGACCAATGGCGTTCCCCTGTACCAGCAGATCTGCCGTGGATTGCGCGAGGCGATCCTCTCAGGCGAACTGGCGGAAGGGACACGCCTACCAACCGAGCGCGCATTGGCACACGACCTGGGCATCAACCGTACAACCGTGATGAATGCCTACCACGAACTTGCCAGCGAGGGGCTCATTGAGGGACATGTCGGGCGTGGAACGGTCGTAAAACGCAGCTACTTCAATTACGACGATGAGAACGATCTTGAGCAGGATATTCCTACCTGGCTGCTGGGTCTGGCGGCGGGCGAAGACGCCATTCTTGGTCCCGATGCGCGGGTCTTGAGCGAGATCTCGACGCTGGGAGAACGCAAGGAGATCATCTCCCTGGCGGCGGGCACGCCAGCCCCCGACCTGTTACCGGCGGAACTGGTGCGGACCATTGTCGATGATGGCCTGCTCAATGCGCGGCAGAGCGCCCTGGGCTACTGTCCCGTAGAAGGTCTGCAAAGCCTACGCCGGGGAATCGCCATGTATATGCGCAGGCGTGGAGTCGCGGTCGATATCCGCAATATCTTGATTCTTTCGGGTTCGAGTCAAGGTATCGGCCTGGTCAGCCGTTTCCTGCTCAACGCGGGCGACGAGGTAGTGGTCGAGGTACCGACGTATCTAGGCGCGATCCAGACGTTTCGCGCCCTGGGTGCCAGGGTCATCGGCGTTCCCACCGACAGCGAGGGGATACGCGTCGACCTGCTGGAATCGATACTGACGCGGCGGCGTCCACGCTTTATCTACACCCAGCCAACCTTCCAGAATCCAACGGGCGTCGTGATGTCGCCTGAACGGCGTCGCCGCCTGCTCTTGCTCGCCAGGCGTTACCAGATCCCCATCGTGGAAGACGATCCCTACGGCGAATTATATTTCGAGGGCAAAGCACCCCAGCCCTTGAAGGCACTAGACACCCACGACCATGTTCTCTACCTGAGTACGTTCTCTAAAATACTCGCTCCAGGGCTGCGCGTAGCATGGCTCGTCGCGCCGGAGACCCTGATCGAGCGGCTTTCACTCCACAAACAGGTATTTGATCTGAACACCAACGCCCTGGGCCAATGGCTGGTCTCCGAACTGCTGCAGAAAGACCTGATGGAGGGGCACCTGCAGACGCTGCGCACGCGCTACCATGCCAAGCGCGACACCATGCTGCAGGCGATTCAGGCCCACTGGCCACCGCATACGCGGGTCAATCACCCGGAGGGTGGATTCCACCTCTGGTGCCGCCTGCCCGGCGATATGCGCGCCCGAACCTTACTCAGGGAAGCCGCGCAGGAACGCGTCGCCTTCGTCATCGGCGAGCCATTTCACGTTGACGGAGGCGGGCACCAGTATATTCGCCTGAGCTTCGCATCGCCCGACGAAGAGCGCATCGAGGAGGGCATTCGTCGCATGGGATATGTGATGCAGCGCATGCAGGCCAGGCGCTCGCCTCACGACGAACAAAACACATTGACAGAACGCATCCCGATGGTATAACGCTAACGAGGCCGAAGAGAAAGAAGAATCAGCATGTCATCACAAGAAGAAGAGGCGGACTGGGAGATCACGGAGCAAGGACTCTACATGGCTACGCGTGGCTTCCTGATACGTCGTGGCTACTGCTGCGCCAATCAGTGCCGCAACTGCCCATATATCAACTGGCGTCAGCAAGCGGCATGGCAGCCTATTCCGGCGGAACGCGTGCAGCACGCGCATGTTTCGCCAAAGGCACTCGTGGCCGCTCAGACAATGGCAAACTACTACGAGGAACAACTGGCCCAAAGCACCAATGCGACAAGTGCCGACAATAGCTATGCTCAGGCAATGCTCGCGCACTATCGTCTGCTCCTGGAATGCTGGGAAAGCAGCAACGGGTCGTAACTCATCAGTAGGGATGGGCCTTGCGTCCATCCGGCCTATGATCCCCGTGGTGTGGAACCGGAT
>JALYTQ010000386.1 GCA_030854195.1 Chloroflexota bacterium | reverse complement strand
GGATGGCATCGTCTCTTCCCCAAACACCCCTATTTTTATGTATGCTAGCCATTAAAGGCTACGCATAAAAGAGATATTATTATAAATAGGTAATTGCTGGTAAACTCACTATCTAGTGCATATGGACGTTCTAACCAGGCAACCGATGTAGGGACTACGTTTACGGCGTTCGCCACGGACCCAATGTGATAGGGACGCGATTTATAAGCCCGTGCTGCCCGTATATCCCACGCGCCCCAACAACGCACGCACGGACCCAATGATGTAGGGGCGCGATTTATAAGCCCGTGGCGCTCCACAGGCCGACGCAACGGGCTTGTGAACCGCGCCCCTACATCAGTTGGTTTATACATTTTATACATGAGGAGGGCTACTGTGATGCCGACCAATGCCGTTCCGCTGTTCTATTCGTATGCCCGCGAAGACGAAAATCTGCTCGCTCAACTTAACGCGCACCTGTCGTTGTTGAAGCGGCAGGGCACGATTAGCGATTGGTACGATCGCGCTATCACGGCGGGCAGCGTGCGGGCGGAAGAGGTGGAGACACATTTAAGGGCCGCTCGTATCATCCTGCTGCTGGTCAGTCCGGCCTTTATCGCTTCGGACTATTGCTATGGCGTGGAGATGCAGGTGGCGATGCAGCGGCATGTGGCTGGCGAGGCGACGGTGATCCCCATTCTTTTGCGCCCTTGTGATTGGCAGATGGCCCCATTCGGCGCGCTACAGGCTTTGCCTCAGAACGCAAAAGCTGTTACAATGTGGGCCAATCGCGATGCCGCGTTTACCGAGATCGCTAAGGGTATTCGCGGGCTGGTCGCTAAGATAAACGCTGGCTCCTCGACTGCTGCATCCGAGGGTAGCAGGGGGAAGAGTACTAAGAGCGGGGAGCCGACAGGGGAGAGACATATGCAGAGCGCGCCCACACTCAGTACGCCGCTGCTCAAAAAGGCGATTGAGCGTTATTATAGAGAGCTTGATGAATACAAGGGCAAGGCCGATTACGAGCTGGCTGTGAGGTCGGCCTTTCAGAACCTGTTGGCGGATACGGCGCGCGGCGTGAAATGGACGCTCATACCGGAGCAGACGATGGAGGGCGGCATCCGGCCCGATGGCGTCTTGCGCGACGACTATTTTCCGCGTGGCTACTGGGAGGCGAAGGGACCGAAGAGCGACCTGGATAGAGAGATCGCGAAGAAGATCACCACCGGCTATCCCCTTACCAACACCATCTTCGAGAATACGCGCAATGCCGTGCTCTACCAGAATAAGCGGCGCGTATCCGTCGAGTATAATCTGCAGAACGCCAACGATGTCAGCGACCTGCTCAAGCAGTTCTTCACCTACACCGAACCGGATATCGAGAACTTCGAGACGGCGGTGCAGGAGTTCAAGACGCGCATCCCCGAACTGGCGCAGGCGCTGCTCTCGATCATCGAGCGCGAGTACAAGACCAACCGCCGCTTCATCGCCGCCTTCGACACCTTTACCGAACTCTGC
The DNA here is from genome assembly GCA_030854195.1 of Chloroflexota bacterium. GTDB lineage: Bacteria > Chloroflexota > Ktedonobacteria > Ktedonobacterales > Ktedonobacteraceae > JACDAE01. The sequence goes on along the minus strand of JALYTQ010000386.1, from coordinate 2,332 downwards.
CGCACCGCGCTCGATCCCAAGATCACGTCAGACGTAATCAACGAAATGCTCATCCAGCACCTGCTGACCGAGCGCCTCTTCCGCACCATCTTCGACAACTCCGACTTCGTGCGCCGCAACGTCATCGCCTCCGAGATCGAGCGCGTCATCGAGGCGCTCGCCAGCCGCTCATTCAACCGCAACGAGTTCCTCAAGTCGCTCGATCGCTTCTACGTCGCCATCGAGGCCGCCGCGAAGGGCATAGAGAGCTGGTCGGAGCGCCAGCACTTCCTGAACACCGTTTATGAGCGCTTCTTCCAGGGCTACTCGGTCAAGCGCGCCGACACCTTCGGCATCGTCTACACGCCGCAGGAGATCGTCGATTTTATGTGTGCCAGCGTAGAGGAGGTGCTACAGCGCGAGTTCGGCACGTCGATCTCCGAACCAGGCGTGCAGATCCTCGATCCGGCGGCGGGCACCGGCAGCTTTATCGTCAACCTGCTGCACCGCATCCCGCGCCACAAACTGAAGCACAAGTACCAGCACGACCTCTTCTGCAACGAGATCATGCTGCTGCCCTACTACATCTCGTCCCTGAACATCGAGCACGAATACTACGCCAAGATGGGCGACTACGAGCCCTTCGAGGGCGTCTGCTTCGTGGATACGCTGGAACTGGCCGAGGGCCAACAGTTGCCCCTGTTCGTTGAGGAGAATACCGAGCGCGTGAAGAAGGAGAAGGATGCTCAGATCATGGTGGTGATTGGGAATCCTCCGTATAATGTGGGGCAGGTAAGCGAGAATGATAATAATAAAAACCGGAAATATCAGGTGGTTGACCAACGTATACGCGATACTTATGTAAAAGACTCAAAAGCAACGCTTAATACTAAACTTTACGATGCTTATGTAAAGTTTTTCCGCTGGGCATCTGATCGTTTACAGGAGCGTGATGGGATAGTTTGTTTTGTCTCGAACAACTCGTTTCTAGACCAGACAGCTTTCGATGGCATGCGTAAGCACCTATTAAAAGATTTCAATCTGGTATACCACCTTGACCTTCATGGAAATGTTCGTAAAAATCCTAAGCTCTCCGGTACTACTCACAACGTCTTTGGTATTCAAGTGGGCGTAGGGATTACAATTGCGATACGAATCTCAGCAAAAGCTCAACAAAAACTATGCTACTATCGTTTGCCAGAGAATTGGCGTAGGAGCGAAAAGCTAAAGTTTTTAGCAGATAAGCATAATATCACAACTATTGAATGGCAAGAACTATCTCCTAATGAAAAATATACATGGCTTACGGAAGGAATGCATTCTGAATTCGCCATCTTTTTGCCTATGGGAACAAAAGAAGCAAAAGTATCACGCTTACCAGATGTCAAAGTCTTATTTAAAACTTATTCTCTTGGAGTGTCTACTAACCGCGATGATACTGTTTACGACTTCAATTTTCAAGCATTAGCAAGAAGGGTAGAGCAATTCATTGAAGACTACAACGCCGAGATAGCCCGTTGGATAAGGAAAGGTCGCCCGAAAAATATAGACGACTTTGTTTCCTATAAGGAGGTTAAATGGAGTCGCAATTTGAAAAGAGATTTATCACGAGAACGCTTTACTCAATTTGATGACAAAGCTCTTAGACAATCTCTTTATCGACCGTTTTGCAAAAAATGGTTATATTATGCCGATGTATTAGTCGACGAGCGCGGTACTTCTGGTACATTCTTCCTCAATCCTATAAGTGAGGCCGAAAACAGAGTTATTTGCCTGACAGATCTTGGGTCAGAAAAACCCTTTATGGTTCTAGTGACTAATCTTATAGTAGATATGCACATGGTAGGCGCGGGAAGCGGAACTGAATGCTTCCCCTTCTACACCTACAGCGAAGATGGCAGCAACCGGCGCGAGAACATCACCGACTGGGCGCTCGCGCAATTCCAGGCGAAGTATGGTCCCCAGGTCAGCAAATGGGATATCTTCCATTATGTCTACGCCATGCTGCACCATCCGCAGTATCGCCAGCGCTATGCCGAGAACCTCAAGCGCGACCTGCCGCACATCCCCTTGCTGCACACGGCGCAGGCGTTCCAGACCTGTGTGCGCGTCGGTCAACGGCTCATGGACATGCACCTCAACTACGAGCAGGCGCAAGAGTATAGCAAGCTAGAATGGTTTGAGACAGAGGGCGTGCCCTTTAGCTGGCGCGTAGAGAAGATGCGCCTCTCCAGCGATAAGCGCGTCATCGTCGTCAACGAGAGCCTGCGCCTGGGGCCGCTGCCGCCTGAATGCTTTGAGTACCGCCTCGGCAACCGTTCGGCCCTCGAATGGGTTATCGACCAGTACCAGG
>JALYTQ010000126.1 GCA_030854195.1 Chloroflexota bacterium | reverse complement strand
ACCCAGCCCGCCACTGCTACGAATAATGACGAGGACGTGCCGCCTGAAGCCGATCAGGGCCGTGCTTCCGATGCTAGATAAGCTGATTCCAGGAGGAAAATATGGATCCTTTAGACGGTAATGTCGATACGAGAAAGCCGCTCTCGTCGCGTTCCACTCTGCTTTTTGTAGCGTTCGTAATCGCCGCGCAGATCCTCATTGCTCTGGTGACGTATCCGTTTATGCCCGCAAGGGTACCGACCCACTGGGATGCGGCGGGCCAGGTCAACGGCTACGGCCCCAAGTGGGTGGATACATTCCTGTTTCCGGCCATCAACCTGGGCCTTTTCCTTTTGCTGCGCCTGCTGCTGAATATCGGACCTCGCCTTGGCTCGGTCAATCGGCAAATGAATGCTGTAGTAGTGGATCGTATCCTGGCGGGCGTCTTCCTGATTATGTTGATTGTCCAATTGACGGTTGCTGCCCAGGTCTTTGGCCTTCCCATTGACAGCCTGTTTATCATCAGCCTGGCCCTCTCCGGTCTGTTCATCTATATGGGAAACTACTTAGGCAAGCTACAGCGCAACTTCTGGGCTGGCATCAAAACACCCTGGAGCCTCGCTAGTGATACCGTGTGGGAGCGCACGCATCGCCTGGGTGGCTGGCTTTTCTTTGCTACGGGTGTGCTCGGCCTCGTTTTCAGCTTCATTCCGTCGGTGCGGCTCTCGGGCGTCGTCGGACTGGTGCTGCTGGACGCAGTGGTGTTGTACGTCTACTCCTACCTGGTCTATCGCCATCTGGAATCTGGGAATGAGGGTCCGCTGTCGCCGCCTTTTAATAGCGGAGCATGAGGATAAGAGACAGGTAGACTCCTGGTCAGGCAGTTGGCTGCTCGTCGCTCACAGGTGCCTCGGCCTCCTGCTGTTGCAATTCACGTTCGCGCTTCTGGGCTTCGCGGCGCTGGCGTTCTTGTTCGCGGCGTTCCAGTTGCTGGCGTCGTCGCTCTTCAGCTTTCTTCTGCGCCTCGGGATCGGCGTTGATGAGGTTCATAGTGGTGCCGATGCCCTGCCTGACGATAAGCGGAATGGCTTCGAGCGCCCTATCCTCGCCGGTCGTCAGCTCGATACGCTCGTCGCCTGCAGGCACTCCCAATACATAGTCGATCGTCTCCATACGATTGTTGCCGGGACGCCCGATGCCGACGCGCAGGCGTGGGAAGCGGTTGGTATGCAGGTGGCGAATGACACTATCAAGCCCATTGTGGCCGCCCGCGCTCCCGTCGCTGCGCAGGCGCACGCGCCCAACGGGCAGGTCCAGTTCATCATAGACGACGAGGATATCTTCGGGCTGGACCTTGTGCCAGCGCACAAGCTCGCCCACGGCCTCGCCGCTATTATTCATATAGGTAATGGGTTTGACCAGCACGATTTTTTCGGAGCCGATGTTTCCGCTTGCCAGCAGAGCCCGACCCCGCCGCTCCCACTTCAACCCCAGTTGCTCCGCCAGCCTATCTACGACGCGAAACCCGACATTATGTCTTGTTAGTTCATATTCTCTGCCGGGATTGCCCAGGCCAATAATTAATTTCATAATGGAATTGCTAACGACCATAGGCCAGGCGCGTTGCCAGGTAGCGTGGCAGACCCGCCTTGATGATCTTCTCCTGTGTTATCTCGAATGGATAGGGAATGCGATAAAAGGTGATCTTCTGCTGCTCAGTATCGTAGATCATGAAAGACGCGCGTGGATCGCCGTCGCGTGGCTGACCCACACCGCCGGGATTCACGATGGCGCGATACCCCTCGGGTGTCTGCCATTCCCCCTCAGGTGGGTTGAGCATCTCGTTTGTCACATTGACCATACTCTGGCTCAGGCCCAGCAGCGTGAGCAACTCCTCGATCTCCTCGTTTAGTCGCTCCTCGGCGCTCTGAATCGCCTCTTCAGGCGTTGTTTCTGTGGCCTGGCCGCTCTCGTCGGAGGGAAAGAAGTCTTCATCGTCTGCCGCGAGTGGTCCATCCATGGAGGCAGCTTCGTTATTTGCCGGGGTGTGCTCTTCGCTGGTCAGCCCTTCGGCCTCTTCCTGCTCTGCTTGCTCGTGAAGCTTTTCGTCGTCAAGCTGCGCATTTTCTGCCAGAGCAGCGTGTTCTGGGGCGTCATCGGCCTGCACCTGCTGCAGCTTTGCCACCTCGTCTGCTACATTGGCGATCGCGTTCTGGGCGGACTCGCTCGCTACCTGCTCTGTAGCCATTTGTGCTGATTGCTGCTGTTGTAGGCGTACCGCAACCACCTCAGCGGTCTCGTCGTCCTCATCGTCATTTAGCTCAAATGCCTCTTCCATCTCGTCATTCAGGGAGGACGCCTCACCATTCTGCTCGTTAGTGCCAAGTGGGAGGGTCGGCATATCCGCGACGGGATCGAGTTGCTGGAAGATGACGGGCACATGCGTATGGCCAACGAAGCAGAAGCGCGTTGTAAAATGTTGGAAGCTCCGTTCGGCCAGTACTTCGGAGGTGAGATACTCCCATAGCGGACCATAGGGGCTGCCATGCACCAGGGTACATTCTCCCATCTCAAGGCGCTCTGGCAGGTCGATGAGGAATTGCCGATGTTCTTCAGTGAGCTGCTGCATCGTCCATTCCGCCGAAATGCGCGCCGCCTCGCTGAAATCCTCTAAATCAATTTTTCCAACCGCTGCCCAGTCATGATTGCCTGCTATGATAATGTCAGTACGTTCACGAAGCTTATCTATACATTCGTTCGGATTAGGCCCATAACCAACGAGATCGCCCAGAAACCACATTTGCTCAATAGGCTCTTCCTGTGCGAGCTCATCTATTTTTGCCAGCACAGTCTCTAAGGCTTCCAGGTTTGCATGTATATCAGTAAAAATAGCGTAGCGCATCTCTATATACTCTATTTCAAAATCTATGGTACAAGTCGGTGTAGCTATTCTATCATGTTTCCCAAAACATGACAACAGACCCGCAAAACAAAGGCGTTTTTCGCCTCTTTCTTGTAATAATTTCTACCGAACTATGATCTCGTTAAAAATTCATCATCCTATAGCACAGGTGGTCGCACAGGCAGTGCGAAGCCCCAGTTCAGCAGCGTTGCTGCATCCTGATCGCGTAACTGCTGCGTCGGATCGTTCAGGACGACGCCGAGCAGGTGATGTCCCTTGCGCGTTGCGGCAAAGACCAGGCACCAGCCTGCTGCATCAGTATGCCCCGTCTTGACGCCGAGCAGGCCTGGGTAGTTCTCCAGAAGCGTATTGGTATTGACCCAGTCGTGCGCGCGATGTTGCTGTGTCGCGGCCAGTTTGTAGTCCTGGGTATGCACAATCTGCTCGAAGAGCGCAATATGCATAGCGTACTCCGTCAGGCGTGCAAGGTCGGATGCACTGGTGTAGTGATTCGGGTCGCCCACAAGATTGAGGCCATGTGGATTGGTATAGTGCGTCTGGAAGAGCCGCAGGCGTTGTGCAAAAAGATTCATACGCATCACGAAATTATCGGTGGTTCTCCCCAGCGCATCCGCGATGACGAGCGCCGCGTCGTCCCCCGAAGGGAGCATCAGGCCGTAGAGCAAATCTTTCAGCGTGAACGTTTCCCCCACAACCAGTCCGGCGCTGCTCGCGTCCGCTGGCACCTGGGCGAGCTCATCCGGCGTCACCGTCACAGATTGATCGAGTTGGCCCGATTCGATGGCTATCAGCGCAGTCATGATCTTGGTCGTGCTCGCCATAGGCAACGGCTTATAGCCATTGATGTTCTCTAAAATATGGCCCGAATCCATGTCGATCAGATAAGAAGCTGTGGCGCTTACCAGCGGCGTCGTTCCCTTCACGGTCAAGACAGGCTTTGGCGTCGGGAGAGGCGTTGGGGTGGGAAGCAGGGGCGTCGGCGATGGCGTCGCCGTGGGCGGCGTCATGCTGGTAGCGATGCGCGCGCCGACGGGCGTAAAAGCCAAGACTGGGATCATAATCCCGATGAGAATTGCCAGCGCGAGCATACCGATAGCAACAATACGACGTTTCATAACTCTTACAACCTGTTAACAATGAAAGTAGGGAGGGGTCTTGCGTCCCTCCGGCTCTCGGAGCAAACAATGCCCAGGAGTGTGGTTCTCTGGGAGCCGGAGGGACGCAAGACCCCTCCCTACTTAAAGCTTGGGCCAGCGCGTGTGAAAATCCGTTACGTGCTCGAAGGCGTCGGCAACTTGTAGGATGGTATCCTCGCCGAATGCCGGACCCAGCAGTTGCAGGCCCACCGGCAAGCCTTCGCTGAAGCCGCCTGGAATCGAGACGCCGCAGATACCCGCCAGGTTTGCCGGAATGGTGAACACATCTTGCAGGTACATCTGGTACGGATCGGAGATCTCGCCGATTCTAAAGGCAACGGTCGGCGATGCTGGACTCACAAGGGCGTCGAAGCGCTCAAACGCTTGCTCAAAATCGCGCGTAATTAGCGTGCGCACCTTCTCAGCTTGCTTATAGTACGCATCGTAGTAGCCCGCCGAGAGCGCGTAGGTGCCGAGCATGATGCGCCGCTTGACCTCGGGTCCGAAGCCGTACTGGCGCGTCTTCTCCATCGACTCCCACATCTCGCTGGTATCGCGGTAGGAGTAGCCGTATTTGACGCCATCGTAGCGCGCCAAGTTCGCGCTTGCCTCCGCTGGTGCGATGATGTAGTAGGCCGAGACGCCGTACTTTGTGTAGGGCAGCGAGACCGGGCTGACCTCGGCACCCAGTTCGCGCAGCCGTTCGATGCCCTCGCGCACCGCCTTGACGACGCCGGGCTGCGTTCCCTCGACCCAATATTCGTCGGGCACACCGATTTTCAGACCCTTGATAGTCCCCGAGAGGGCCGCGCCGTAGTCTGGCACGGGATTGGGAGAGCTGGTGCCGTCCCACGAGTCGTGTCCGGCGATGGCCTGGAGCAGTAGCGCGGCGTCGCGGGCGCTGCGCGCGAATGGACCGATCTGGTCCAGTGACGAGCCAAACGCTACCAGCCCGAAGCGCGAGACGCGTCCGTAAGTTGGTTTTAAACCGACGACGTTGCAGAGCGAGGCTGGTTGGCGGATCGAGCCGCCCGTATCGCTACCGTAAGAACCCATTGCCATGCCAGCCGCTACCGCCGCCGCCGAGCCGCCGCTGCTGCCGCCGGGTGCGCGCTCAAGATCCCACGGATTGTGCGTGGGGAAGAACGCGGAATGTTCAGTGGAGGAGCCCATGGCGAACTCGTCCATGTTGGTCTTGCCCACCATGACGATGCCCTGCGCGTTGAGGCGCTTCATTACCGTTGCATCGTAGGGCGGCTTGAAGTGCTCCAGCATGCGCGAGCCACAGGTCGTCGTGATATCTTTTGTACAGATCACATCTTTAATTGCCAGCGGAATACCGGTCAGCGGAAAAACCTGCTCACCACTGGCGAAGCGCCGGTCCGCCTCCTCTGCCTGCTGTAGGGCAAGTTCGTCGGTGACGAGCGTGAAGGCTCGCACCTGCGGCTCGACGGCGCGGATACGCTCAAGATGTGCCTTTGTCAGTTCGACCGCCGAGATCTTCTTCTGGTGCAGCAGCTCTCCCGCCTCGGAGATTGACAATTCGTAAAGTTCCGTCATACTCTCTACTCTCCCTCCAACACGGCGTTGACCTTCAGGCAGTTATCTTCCTGTTCGGGCGCGTTTGCCAGCAGCACCTCGGGTGGAAAGGACGGGCGCGGTACGTCGGCGCGCATAATATTGGTGAGGCGCGAGGCGTGCGCCGTCGGCGAGACACCACTCACATCCGCCTCCTGCAGAACGCGGATATTCTCCAGGATAACGGAGAGCTGGCCGCTAAAGGTCTCGATATCTTCCTCGCTCATGCCCAGCCGGGCGAGCTTTGCTACATGTTGTACCGTCTCGCGATCGATCATAGCTTCCATCCTTCTTCTCTATTCACCAGCGCACATGAAAGCCACTGACATGCTCGGTAGGCGTCCGCCAGGTCGTCTCTACCTCTTGCACGTCGGCTGCCGCTGGTCCTCTCTGTAGCAGCGCGAGGAGACGTTCGAGGGCGGGTCGCGGTCCTTGAGCAAGCACTTCTACGTCGCCATTGCTCTCATTGCGTACGTACCCGCGCAGCGCAAGGGCCAGGGCTCGCTGCACTACAAAATAGCGAAAGCCGACCGCTTGCACGTCGCCGCGTATCACGGCATACAGTTCCTCAACGCTGTTGTTATCGTTCTGAATCATGCTTGTACTTTAGATAAGATTGCCTGAAAATTTTCGTGACTATCATAGCATACTCTCGCTTGTGAGCATAGCCCTTTGGGAAAAATTCAGTGCTCTCTATCTAAGGAGAGACAAGCACTTGTTGAATACCTCTGGGACAAAAAAAGCCGGTTCCAAGCGCTTGGAACCGGCCCATCTCTTGCTCACAACGAGCGTAGAGCGTATTGACTACTTACCTCTTCGTATAGTGGTGATGCAGCGCGCCTCCCACGACCAGGGGATGCTTTTGCACCAGCGTCTTGAGAAGAGTAGCTTGTGCCTGAGTGATCTTCCCCACGCTCAGTTCCTTGCCGACCACGGTGTCGATGCTCGTGACGATAATCTTCTTCAGATTGGCGGTAGAGACCTTCTGATCATTGGCGATCTTGACCAGGCGCTCGCCGCTGTGCAGCTTCTGCATCAGTTGCGCGGAAGTGAGGTGCAGTTGGGGCGCGATCTGGTCGACGATCTCATCGCTGTGATTGCGGGTAAATGCACGCAGGGGATGCTCTTCCTTCGCCTTTCCGCTGTGCGTTTTAGCCGTGGTGGTCGTTGTAGTAGTAGGCGTGGCGACGCTATGCGCTGATGCGATCAGCGGGCTAGCGAAGAACGCGCCACAGAGCATAGCTAGCAATAATAGTATGCTTCCACCGCCGATAAAGAAAAACTTTTTCACGAAATTCTCCATTTCTTTTTCAATTCTTATTCATTGACTCTTGTCATTGTGTCGCTCTCTTTCTGGCGACACTCATAGTATAGAGCGGAGATGTGAAGTAACCGTTTCGAAACTCTCATGATTTGCTCATGATTGGCATTGCTGCAGAAGTTTGGTAATTATATGTGGTACCTTCAAGTAGAGGATGCAACAAAAGTTTCCAATTGACGTATTTTATGCATAGAATAGTAAGCACAGATCTTCGCATGCCATAGGATCTCTAACGGACGTTTGTTCGTGCTATCTCTTGTCTCTTAGAGGTCTTATGGGATACACTGTTAATAATTATGAATTTGTTGATGTATACGCCCTCGATGAGGAGATAAGAATGCAGTCAGTACAGGATTTAGCAACCGCAGTGCAACGGGTCGTCGGGAATGTTGAGCGGGTGATTGTTGGTAAAGCTGAACCGGTTGCTTTCAGCTTGATTGCCGTGATCTGTCATGGGCACGTGCTGATAGAAGATGTGCCAGGCGTTGGAAAGACCGTTCTCACCAAGGCGATTGCCCGCTCGATCGGGTGTACCTTCAAGCGCATTCAGTTTACTCCCGATCTGCTGCCAAGCGATGTCACAGGCGTCTCGATCTACAACCAGAAGACGAGTAATTTTGAGTACCGTCCTGGTCCTATCATGGCCCAGATTGTGCTTGCCGACGAGATCAACCGCGCTACACCCAAGACGCAATCGGCCCTGTTAGAGGCGATGGAAGAGGCCCAGGTCACGGTCGATGGCATCACGTATCATCTCCCTGAACCCTTCATGGTTATGGCGACGCAGAATCCTATCGAGTACGAGGGGACGTTTCCTTTGCCGGAAGCGCAGCTCGACCGCTTTATGATGAATATCAAGCTAGGTTATCCTAAGCCCAGCGACGAGATGAATATTCTGGATAGTCATCAGCACCATCATCCGCTTGAGGACCTGGCGCAGATTATGACAGCGGAGGAGCTGGTGCTTATTCAGCATCAGGTGCGCGCTGTTCACGTCGATCCCTCTATTCGCGAATATATCGTGGCGATCTCTAATGCGACGCGTTCGCATACAAGTATCTATCTGGGGGCGAGTCCGCGCGGCTCCCTGGCGCTGTTCCGTGCCGCTCAGGCGTTGGCGGCGATGCGTGGACGCGGCTATGTTATTCCCGATGACGTAAAACTATTGGTCAAGCCGACGTTGGCACATCGTATTATCGTCACGCCTGCCGCGCGCGTGCGTTCGATTACCTCTACGGCGATTCTTGACGAAATTTTGCAAACGGTACCCGTGCCCAATGCATGGGTCGGCGGCGGAAAGGGGCGCTAGCTTATGCGACCCTGGCAGGCTATCGTGCTGATCGTTATACTGACCTTTTTTGCCATCAGCAGTGGTTGGAAGGTGCTCTACGTGCTGACGTATGTGCTGCTGACCCTGTTTGTGCTTTCCTGGCTATGGACACGCTATAGCTTGCGCAAACTGGCCTTTCACCGGGCCGCTACGAGTGGCCGCGTGCAGGTTGGTGAGATCTTCGACGAACGCCTGACGTTGGATAATCTGAGTGTGATGCCCAAGTTGTGGGTACAGGTCGGTGATGGTTCAACTTTACCTGGTCATCGCGCTGGCTATGTTGCCAGTATGCCAGGACGCAAACGCGCCATGTGGCGCGCGCGCAGTATTTGTCGGCAGCGTGGACGTTTCCAGCTTGGCCCCGTCACCGCGACCAGTGGCGATCCCTTTGGCCTGTTTCGCCGACGCGTCTTTATGCAGCCTGCCAGCGAACTACTGGTCCTGCCGCGCGTCTTGCCAATTACTAGTTTTGCGCTCTTCACGGGTGGCCTGCCTGGACGTGGACGCAGCTCGCGGCGCGCTTTGCAGACCACGACCAACGCCACAACCATTCGCGATTACGTTCCAGGCGACGCGCTCAGTCGTATTCACTGGCGTTCCAGCGCGCATTATAATAAGTTAATGGTGAAAGAGTTTGATCTGGACCCCGCCGTTGACGCCTGGGTCTTCCTCGATCTGCATGATGCTGTGCAGGCGGGCGAGGGTGAGCACTCGACAGAAGAGTATGGCGTCACGATCGCCGCGACGGTCGCTACCTATCTGCTGCGTCAGGATCTTTCAGTGGGCCTGATTATTAATGGGGAGCAACGGGAATTCCTTTCGTTGGACCGTGGCGATCGTCAGATTGAGCGCGTTTTAGAATTGCTCGCAGTCGTCAGTGCCGGTGCCGGACCAGAACTGAAGGAGGCTCTGGCCCTGGATGCGTTCCATTTTGGGCGCAATACCGTGGCGATTGTCATTACCGCGTCCAACTCGCGCGATTGGCACGAGGGGCTGCGCCACCTTCAGCGTCGGGGTGTGCAGGTCGCCGTTGTGGGATTAGACGCTAGCTCTTTCGACGCCAGACCTGTTGATGAGGACACGCTGGCCCTGCTCGAAGGCGCTGGTGTACCTGTACTGCGTATAAAATGTAGAGAGCCTCTCGCTCAGATTCTGGAAAGTGGTTCAAATGCGCCTTCTGCTCAACGGAGGTGATGCTCATGCGCGACGCTGCAATAGAACGACTTGCGAAGATTATCTCCGATACCAAGGATGATGACTCTGGGAAGAAATCCCGTAAGCCGCTGCTGGCGATACATATAGGATTGGCTGAAGGCTGGTTCTCACTGGTCTTGCTGGCTATCGTTTCCTATAGCACTATCTGGTGTGTGCAGGCGGTGGGCTGGGTCGATCACCTGGGGGTGCTCTCCCTGACGACCGCGCTGGGTCTGCTGGCGGGCGTCCTGGCGGCAAAGTACTATCGTTTCCCTCGTTGGATGCTGCACAGCGCTGCCTTAGTGCTCAGCCTGCTGTTAGCCTTCTGGCAGACGGTGAACTCTTTCTATGCGGGACGGGTTGACAATTTTATCAACGGCGTGCAGCACTGGCTTTCGTCGGTCACTATCGGCGGGACCGGTGATGTAGATGCTATCTTTTTCTTCTTTATCGTCGCGTTGAGCTTTATTCTTGCTTATACCAGTGCCTGGCTGGTGTATCGCACCCGCGCTCCCTGGTTAATGATCGTTGCCAATGCTGTGGTGCTCTTACTTAACTTAAGTAATGTGAGCGATGGCTATATTATCTTCCTCATCATTTTTCTGATTGCTTCTTTGCTTTTATTGTTGCGTTTCAACCTGTATGAATCGATGCTGCGCTGGAAGAGGCAGGGGCTGCGCTATGCTGAGGATCTGGGGTGGGACGTTATGCAGGCGGGCGCGCTGATCTCTATCGGCATCCTGATCTTTTCCTGGATCTTGCCTGGCAGCTATATAAACCCCACGATCTCCCAACTCTGGAGCCTCAATTCGAATCCCTGGACGCAGATCCAGAATACCTGGGACCGCGTGATCTCTGTCTCCGGCGGCAGCAATCCTGCCAATCGTGGCAATTTCAGAGATTCGCTGTCCCTGGGCGGCAATCCGAATTTGACCAATGAGGTGGTCTTTACCGTTCAGTTTGCCAATAATCAGGACAATACTCAATATCTCACCTCTCTCAGCTACGATACCTACAATGGTGCTGCCTGGACGGTGGGTCCCGTCGATACTGGCGCGATCAAAGCAAACCAGGCATTCTCATCGGGAGCAGATATGACGCATACGGTGGTGCAGAAGATCTCAGTGGTCAATCCACCGGGCGAGCAGAGTCCATACTTGCTCGGTGCCTCTGATATTGTGTCAATCAACCTGCCCGCGAAGGTGCAGACAAACCAGGCCAGCAGCAAGATCGATTGGCAGGGACAGAACGGCTATCTTGTGGCCGGTCAGAATTATACGGTGACATCCACGGTCTCATCCGCCGACGAGCAGACGCTGCGTTCAGTGCCCATGCCAGCTGATGCTCCACAATTTCCTGCTGGCTACGAGGGATCTGCGGTACCTGTAACGTACTACTATCCCGCTATTGTGGATACGTATACCCAGTTGACGAAGCTTGATCCGCGTATCGCAGCACTGGCAAAGTCGCTTACACGCGGCAAAACGACGATGTACGATAAGGTTGTGGCGCTGGAGTCGTATCTGCGCTCGAACTATTCCTACAATGTGAATATCCATCGTCCATCAGATGAAGAGGGTGTGGCGTGGTTCCTGTTCGATAATCCAAACCATGATGGCTTCTGCAACTACTTCTCTTCCGCTATGACGGTGATGGCGCGCTCGCTGGGCATTCCCGCGCGCGTCGCGGTGGGCTATACCCACGGCACCTATGATGCGAAACATAAAGAGAATATCATTCGCGGCACCGACGCCCATAGCTGGACGCAGGTCTACTTCGCAGGATATGGTTGGATCAACTTTGAACCATCGGCAAGCTTTGCGCAGTTTACACGTCCCTTGCCGAGTGAGTTTCCGTCGACGGACGCGGGTGGCAGCAGCGCGAATGGTGGCATAACTCCGCCGGTCAACCCCACACATAGATTGACGCGGGGCGATTCAAGCGATAATAGTAGCACCGGCACGGGAACGGGGACAGGTACCGGGCCATCTCTGGGTACGGCCCTCGGCAGCTTGATCCTGCTCATCCTGTTCGCCTTACTGTTCTTCAGTCTGTGGTGGCGTCGCCTCTTCCGCAATTATGGTTTGCCCGCGCAGGTGTATGGCCGCGTCTGTACTCTGGCGGAGTGGGCGGGCATCAAGCTACAGCCGGCCCAGACCCCCTATGAGTATATGCAGGAGGTGGCGCTCGTTGCTCCTAATGAGGCTGAGACGCTTGAACGCCTGGGAGATATCTACGTGCGCGATCGCTGGGCCGATCCCGCCAGTAAAGAGCATCCCCGGCATAACGGTGAGATTGCGGAACTGCCAGGTTTATGGAAACAACTGCAGCCGCAGCTCTTCCTGTATGTTCTACGCCATCCACATTTCTTACGCCGTTTGCCAACCGGTATTGCAACCACGTTCAGCACTTTCCGCAGGCGACGACGAGCAAAACATGTTCCCGATATAGAGGATCTCTAGCGCATTTTCGCTTGACCTGAGAGTTTTTCAAGAGTATACTTTCCCAACTGAGGATTGCGAGAATGCCTGTTCTTTCTTGATACGTTTGAAGGTACTGAAATTAGCTCTACTGCTTGACCGGAGCAGAGTCTTTCTCGTACACTAAAGCATGCGGCCTTCATTTTCAGCAGGCTGCTCTGTTCAAAAGTAGGAGGTTCTATGCTTAGAAATGATGCAGTGGATAGTGATGAGCAATCACTTGTCTCTTCTTCGGCCAACCAGACGTGGAAGGTCGAGGTTCCTGATGCCCCAACCATACGCTTACAGACGCTTGACCTTGCTCGGCACGTCGCTATCACCCCGGACAAGAGACGCTATGTCGTAGCAACGTATAATGATACCCATATAAGTGGGAGCTATATTACAGCTGTCTATCCGCAGCAGAATGGCTACCTCACCCTTGTACGCCTGATGGTACACTCATTCAAGTCCGAAACTCCGGAGCAAGCAATACAACTGCACAAGGCGCTGATACAGGCGATTCAGCAGGATACGTTGGATAAATTCATCAAGACCCGCTCAAAGTAGGCGTCGCGCGCAGATAGCTCTTCACTTTGTGACTCATCAGTAGGGATGGGCCTTGCGTCCATCCTGGTGCCGACTCTCCCGATGGCGGACCGGATGGACGCAAGGCCCATCCCTACTGAAATAAATGGTTGTCCGAGCTCTGCCTTTTTCTATCTCCCCTCGTTGTGCCTCCGCTGTTATGCTTATCATAGCTGTGTTATGATTGATGTGTATGATAAAAAGCAAATGAGACCTTTGAGTACCTATAGCGCGTATCATATATGTCTAATCAACGTAGCAAGGATTTTAATGAGAGGCCGATGGCACTTTTCGTGCGGAGAATGTGGCGATGTTCATGGTATAGATCCTGCTTTTATTCATCTTTTCATAAAATGGCATTAATTCGCATTATTAAGGAGAAATCGCATGAGTGATAATGGGAACCTGGAGAGGGACACCATTAGAGAACCATTTACGGTCCAGGAATCGCCGCCCGAGAACGCAACCGTTCCCCAGCAGCCCAACGGTACCGCTGATGCGCGGGTGAACCGACAGAATCGTAGCCTGTTCAATTTCGTACGCGGCGGCTGGGATGTGGTGGGGCACGTAGTCAAGAGAGCGCCTGCTCCAGGGCTGGCAGCCCAGACAGAGCTCGCTCCGGTCGCCCCGATAGATATTGCCGATGAGACTGATGGGGCGTCCGCCGACCTTGCGCGCGAGGCGGCGCGCTGGTCGCGCCGTCGCGATATTCCCCTCTCGATTCTGGCATGGTCGGGCGTCGTCTTCCTCATCCTCTGGATGGCGGGTCATGTTACAAGAACCATTATCGTCCTGGTCATAGCCGCTTTGTTAGCCTATGCCCTGGCACCCGCCGTTGCCTTTTTCCAGCGTGCCATGCCGCGCTTCCTGGCAACGCTTCTCGTTTACCTGGTCGTGCTGCTTGGTATTGGCACGCTGGTCTTTTTTATCGTGCGCACTGCTGTCGGGCAGATAACGTCGCTTTCCAACCAGGTTGCGTCGCTACTCACGCCCGCCAGTAATGGCATGACGCCGCTGGACAAGACACTTGAATCTCTGGGCATCTCACAAGCCCAGATTAATTCGGTGCGCGACCAGCTCATTGCACAGACCGAGGGTGTCGTTGGCGGTATTCTGCCCTTTTTGTCGGAGTTCCTCAATGGATTGCTAGATGTTCTCCTTGTGGCTATTCTTAGCATCTACCTGCTTGCCGATGGTGGC
>JALYTQ010000125.1 GCA_030854195.1 Chloroflexota bacterium | reverse complement strand
CCTCAATGCGCAGGCGGATGGCGCGCACACGCCGGGCTTTCAGAAGGAGTGCTCGCTCTTCCTGGCCAAAGAACGCGACATCCTGGGCGTGGGCGTAGAGACGGTCGGGACCGATGCCGGTCAGGCGGGCACCTTCGATCCGCCCTTCCCGAATCATACGTTTATGCATGGCGCGGGCAAGTTCGGCATCACCAGCCTGATCAACCTGGACCAGTTGCCCCCAACCGGAGCCATTGTTATCGCCGCGCCCCTCAAGATCGTCAACGGCTCAGGCAGCCCGTTGCGCGTGATCGCGCTGACAGAGTAATTCTGTGGGATGGGGGCACGAGCTTATAAATCGCGTCCCTATCACATGAAATGTGCTGTATTATTATGATAGACACGGGCTTATAAATCGCGCCCCTATCACATGAAATGTGGCATTGTGGGATGGGGGCGCTCCATTATGCGAACTTCTCTCAGGATTCCTCTTTCTTAGGTTGCGGGCCAGATTCTCCTGAGTCGTCGCCCGGCGCGGGATTATGCCAGCTGTCATCGTGCGCGACGAGTTCATCGGCCTCGGGTGGACCCCAGCTCTTCTGATCGTACTCGCGAATGGGCGTGACGTTGCCAAGAATTGGATCGACGATCTTCCACTGAGCCTCAACGGCATCCTCGCGCACAAAGAGCGTCTCTTCACCCGCCATCGCGCTGGTCAGGAGGCGATCGTACGGTGCCAGTTCATCGGGAGACTGGTGGATTACGACGAGCTCCGCACCTTCGCCGCGCATGGCCTCGCCTGGGATTTTGACGCGCGCGCCAAGCGAGATCCTGACCGCCGGGCTGATGCGGAAGAGGTAATAGTTGCACCGGTTCGGCTTTTCCTCGCCAAAAACGGCCTGTGGCGGATGATGCAGCTCGACCAAAACCTCCGTCACCTTGCCAGCCAGATACTTGCCCGTGCGAATGTAGAATGGCACACCGGCCCAGCGCCAACTATCGATGTAGAGCTTCACGGCGGCGTAGGTCTCGACCTGAGAGTTGGGGTCCACCCCCTCCTCCTGCCGATAGCCGCGATACTGGCCGCGCACCACGTTGGCGGGATCGAGAGGCAGAATGGACTGCAGAATGCGCCCCTTCTCATCGCGAATGGCGTCAGAATCCGCTCCCGAGGGTGCCTCCATTGTCAGGACCGAGACAAGCTGCAACAGGTGGTTTTGCAGCACATCGCGGATCGCGCCCGTCTCCTCGTAAAACTTGCCACGCGTCCCCACGCCGAAGTCCTCAGCCATAGTGATCTGCACGCTCTTGATATAATTGCGGTTCCAGATCGGTTCAAGAAACGCATTGGCGAAACGGAAGTAGAGGACGTTCTGGACTGGCTCCTTGCCCAGGTAGTGATCGATGCGGAAGATGGACGATTCGGGAAAGACGGTGTGCAGAATCTGATTCAAGGACTGGGCCGAGGCGAGGTCGCGTCCAAAAGGCTTCTCGACGACCACGCGCGCGTTATCGGCGCACCCCGATTTTTGCAGCCCTTCCACCACGGGACCGAAGTAGCTGGGAGGAATCGCCAGGTAGTGCAGAGGTCGTTTTGAAGTACCGATTGCAGCGCGTATTTTATCATATGTATCCGCGCTATTATAGTCTCCAGAGATGTACTGCAACTGCGAGCGCAGCTTCTCGAACGCCGCCTGGTCTACGTGACCACTCTCCTGAAGACTATCATGAATGTGTTCTAGCAAGCGCTCGTTGTTCCAGGGTCGGCCCGCGACGCCGATAACAGGCATATCGAGCAGGCCGCGCTGAATCATCGCTTGCAGTGATGGAAATATCTGCTTGTAAGCCAGGTCGCCAGTGATGCCAAAGAAGACGAGACTGTCTGAACGTGTATCTGACATAATGCACCTTCTCTCCTGATTCCTCAGCGCCTGCGGCGCTTCCCACACAAATTGAGAGTGAGCTACTGTAGGTGGCGAGGGGTTCTGGATAATCATCCTGTCTTCATTATTCACGGTTATAAAGCACAGAAAGTTTCTTTTGTGTAGGTCCGAAGGGCGCGCTACCTCTCAGTGGCGTAAAGCGCGTACACTTAGTCCTCAATCTCTTCCTGCCCCTCTTCTCCCTCTTCATTCCAGCGTGCGCCACGCTCAAGGGCGATGGGACCCAGCGGATCGGCCTGGGTGACGTTGATGCGCTGCCACTTCCAGAGCTCTAGCACGGCCAGGAAGGTGACGATGATAACGAGGCGTGAGTGCTCGTGCGCGATAACTTCGGTCAGGAGAATGGATGGTTGCTCTTGCAGGTGGCCCAGAATCGTGGCGATGCGTTCGCTGACGCGTATACGCGCCACAGGCATCAGGGCGGTATTATTCTCCTCATCCCTGGCCTGGAGCGCGATCAGGCGTTGGAAGGCGTGGGCCAATGATTGCACCTCCATACCGACGAGCGTGGGTGGCGTCCAGGTGAGTTGCGCTTCGATGCCAGCCAACAGACCCGAACGGCTATGCGTCTGGAGGCCCGCCTCTTCGCGCTGGCGTAGCGTCGTGGCAATCTCCTTCGCGCGTTTGTACTCCACCAGGTGCTGCTGCAGTTCTTCGGCCAGGGTCGCCGCGCTCTCACCCTCGTCGCTCGTTTCCTCTTTGCTGGCGCGTGGCAGGAGGCTCTGGGACTTGATAAAGAGGAGGCGGGCGGCGATAGCGACAAAGGCGGCCATATTTGCCAGCGGCAGGCGTTCGGCCTCCCACTGGTGCAGGTACTCAAGATACTGATCGGTAACGGCGAAAAGCGAGATGGTGGTGATCTCCATCTGCCGCTTCTCAATGAGATGCAGCAGCAAATCGAGGGGTCCCTCGAAGATGGGGAGGCGTACTACATAACGTGTCTGTTCTGCCAATGGCTCGATCTGCTCTAGCATAGTTAAGATACCTCATCGACCGCGTGTAATAGCGCCGCCGGGCCAGTGGGCTGGTGGTGCATGCGAATGTAGAGGACGGCGCGTGGCGAGAGGCCCGCCTCCTGCGCGAGGTCTGCGCCCACGTCCGCATGCCACCACGCGTAGCTTAGCGAGCGACGCCAATGGGGAATAGCTTGCGCGCCCAATTGCTGCGGCGAAACGACGAGCCGGGCGAGCAGAGCCGGTGCGCAACGCTTGCCCAGCACAATTGCGGGCCGTGTCCAGAAGGGTACGCGCCCCTGCGCCTTGCCCACATCGTGCAGCAGCGCGGCGGCGAGCAGATCTTGCTCCGTGCAGCCGCGCTTCAACAGGCCGCGACAAACGCGCAGGCTGTGCTGCTGATCGGCGTCCGACATGCTCCAAAACAGGGCCAGCGCCGTAGCGGGCAGCCAGCGCGCCACCTCCGCTTGCTCCTCGGAAGAGAGCGGAGGCACAAAACCAAGTTGTTGGCGCACCTGTTGCAGGCGATACAGCAGCGTCTGCAGCGGACTCCGAACGTCACTCGTCATCATATCCAACCTAGAACAGGTACAGCGAGAAGAGATCGGGCGGCAAGGCAGCGGGCAGAGGCAAGGGGCCGATCACCAGCGAGATCAGGTTCATCGCGCCCAGCCAGATATAGTAGGATAGGCGGAACAATGGGAAATTGCCCACGCCAGCCAGATTAGCCAGGAACGGGAGCAGAAAGAAAAGGGCCAGAATCGCGAACATCCCATAGGGAGCCGAGCGCGCAAACTGCATCGCCTGTTTGCTCGGTAGAAGCGTATACACGATCTGGTAGCCATCGAGCGGATAGAGCGGGATCAGATTGAAGAGGGTTAACGCGACATTCACGCTGGCAAAGACTATCAGTAACTGGAGAACGCGCACAATAAATACATTGCCCACCAGGAATGGCGCGGCAAAGTGTGCAATTCCAGCGGTCGCCAGCCCAATCAGCAGGCTAAAGAGAGGACCGGCCCAGGCAACGATGAATACGCCCGCGTTCGGTCCCACGCGCATCTTCCAGGGATCGGGCTTCACAGGATTGCCCCAGCCCAGGCCAACGGGGGGAGCGAGCACCGGTTGAAAGGCCAGGATAACGCACATCAACACGCCTACCGGGTCGATATGTGACCGCAAGCTGAGCGTCTGGCGGTCCATAACGCTTTGATCGCCCAGCCATCTCGCCATCAGCGCGTGCCCAAACTCGTGCAAAGGTATGGCGACCAGAAACGAGACTATAATCATCAGGGCCAGCAAAACATTTATGCCACTCATTCTTTATCCTCGTGCAATCTTTCAGCTAAAAGATCTATCTCCATGCCCTCGCAAGCCGAGCGCGTGTGGGCAAAGAGCGTGCGTGCCTCTGCCTCCATATAATCTAACTGATTGTCATTATACGTTGGTTCATGATGAAATAGAATTAATTCGCCTACGTGGGCGTCACGCGCGGCAGCCGCCGCCATATCAATAGTACTATGTCCGTAGCCATGTTTGTTGAGTTCATAATCAGCAGTCGTATATTGTGCATCATGGATCAACAGGTCCGCGCCCTCCACAAAGGCCAGAAACTCCGGTTCGCAGCCGTCACACCACTCCACATCGGTCGCGTAGACAACCGCGCGACCGGCGTACTCCACGCGATAGATCACCGCCCCGTCGAGCGGGTGGCTGCGGGTAAACTTCGCCAGGACGCGCACCTCCCCGGCATTTTGTCTGCCTCTCTGAAGGCTGTTTACCTCCGGTTCGCCGCACTTCGCATTCCAGGTGACACACAGGTCATCCGTGACGGTATGAAAGGTGCGCTGCGAAGGAAGTTTCCGTACGTCTACAGGGAAATACGGAGGAGCCATCACTGGGGTTACGATTTGTTCGATGCTGCGACCGGCCAGGCTAGGACCAAAGAAGTGGATATTCGTATGTGAATCGAAAAGGGGGGCAAAAAAGGGAAAGCCGACGAGGTGGTCACCATGAGCATGGGTAATAAACAGCGAGATGTCGAGAGAGCCGTTCATGCTTTCAATCTCAGATGAGATTCCCGCTCCCTTGCCACTACGCTGTAGAAGCTCGTTACCGAGGCGAATAATGCCGCTCCCGGCATCGAAGACGAGAGTATGCCCGCCTGCCTGCACCTCGACGCACGAGGTATTGCCCCCGTGGCGGAGTGTGTCTGGCCCCGGTGTGGGGTAACTTCCGCGTACTCCCCAGAAATGAACGAGAAAACGCTGCGCCATGTATTTGCTCCTACAGCAACATAGGGTAGACATGTATGGTTGCCCCTATTATAGCTTGATAACGCATACTTGAAAAGGGCAACTCCTCAGTAGGGATGGGCAGGACATGCGCCGTTGATTGCTTGACGGTCCGTCTGTCTTCCTATAAAATAGTGACTCAGTTCCGTGTCGCTGGGAAACAGATGAAAAAGAAGACATAGCATCCAGGAGTAGACGGTATTGAAGTATCTCAAGATTGGGAAATATGAGTTGTGCGCCGTCGCGCTTATCATGTTTGCGGCGGGCCTGCGTATCGTGCTGGCTGCCCTGAACTGGCCTCCCACCAATAGCGATGAGGGGACGATGGGGATCATGGCCCTGCATATTGCCTACCGTGGAGAGACTCCTCAGTTCTTCTATGGACAGGAATATATGGGCTCTCTGGAAGCCTACCTGGCGGCTATATTCATCCATCTCTTTGGCGGACCCTCCCTCTTCGCGCTACGCCTGGGTGTGATTTTGCTCGTGACCCTCTTTTTCATTAGTACTTATCTACTTACTAGCTTGCTCTTCTCGCGCCAGCTTGCCCTTGTTACATTGGCGGTACTGAGCGTGGGCTCTATCCCTTACCTGACGCGGCAGATGATCGCGACCGGCGGCTCTTCGCAGACATTACTCTTTGGCTCTCTGGCATTCCTGCTCGCGGCCTGGCTCGGCCTGACGTATCGCCGGGGTGCGCGCCTGCAGACCAAACTCTGGCGCTTCGTCGGCTACTTCTTCTGGGGACTGGTGGTAGGGCTCGCGCTGTGGAGCGATATGGTCGTACTGCCGTTTCTAGGGATGGCCGGGCTACTCCTGCTGCTATTCTGTTGGCGCGACCTCTTATGGGGCTGGCTCGCCTTGCTGATTGGCGTCTTTGTGGGCATGTTTCCCAGCCTCCAATACAGCGCGCAGCACCAGCTCAACCCGCTGCAGGTCATGCTGGGCCTCTTCCAGGGAACCAGTTCGCAGGCACCGCACACGCTGCCCGGTATACTCGATGGTCTCTATCAAACGCTCTTTGTTAGCGTCCCCACCGCGACGGGGGAACCTTTCTGCCCTGTGCAGGAGATAGCTTTCCTGAGCGATAATACGCCGCGTACAGCGGCCTGCGAAGCGCTACGCGGTGTCTGGGGCGTGGGTTATTTTGTTCTCTTGCTGGTGGCGCTGGTCCTTGCTATTATGGCCTTTCAACGCCTGCGCGCGCGCACCGAGTTGGACCCCGACGAGAAGCACCCGCAGGTAGTACGCTCCAGCGCACGACTGCTCTTACTCGCGGCAGGCGTACTCGCCATAATGGGCTACGCGGTCAGCTCAGCTCCGGTGAGCTGGCCCGGCTTCCACGCTCGCTACCTCATTGGCTTACTCATTATCACACCAGCGGCGCTTGAGCCGCTCTGGAACGCGGCCAGCCGAATAGGGGAGCAGAGACCGGCGCTGCGCGTAAAAGCACTTACCAGCTCCGGCCTGCTGCTACTTATGCTCGTCGTCTTGCTCACAGGGAGCGTTATGGCTTTCGGCGAGGTGCGCGCCGCCCGGAACTCCAATCAACAGTGGAGCAACCTCTCAAACGATCTAGAACACATTGGCGCTAAACACATCTATACTGATTACTGGTCCTGCGATAATATTGCATTTATCAGCAACGAACGCATCATCTGCGCCGTCGTCAATGGCGGCCTGCACGCCAGCCACAACCGCGATCCGCGCTATTATACTATCGTGAGCCACGACCCCCGCGCCGCTTATGTCTTCCCCATCCATAGCCAACTGGCAGCCGTCACCCTCAAGGTTAAGCAGCATCCCGAAAACTTTCGGCGCTATGTCTTCGATGGATATATCGTCTACCAACCAGTACCAACAGGACAGCTTGCTTGAAAAGTAAGTCCTCGTTACATTTAATGGGTTCTTCGCGTTCTATACTATGTCAAAAGTTACCAAAAAATAAGGCCATCAGCCATAGAGGAGGCGCTCGGAACGGGCGTATGTGACGTTGAAATATCTGAAAATTGGGAAATATGAGCTCTTCGCTGCTGCCGTTATCGCTTTTGCTACTGGACTGCGCATTGTATTAATTGCTCTCAACTGGCCACCAACCAATAGCGACGAAGGTGTGATGGGGATTATTGCCATGCATATTGCCTATCATGGCGAGCGGCCCCTGATGTTCTACGGGCAGGACTATATGGGCACGATAGAGGCGTATATAGCGGCGCTGTTCTTTCATCTCTTTGGCGGTCCATCGCTCTTCGCGCTACGCCTGGGCGTGGTGCTCATGGTCGCTTGCTTTTTTATCGTTATGTACCTGCTGACCAGCCTGCTCTTCTCTAAAAAACTGGCCCTGGTCACGCTGGCGCTGCTCAGCGTCGGGTCGATTGCCTATCTCACCCGGCAGACGTTGGCGACCGGAGGCTCGGCGGAGACGCTGCTCTTCGGCTCGCTCTCGCTACTGCTAGTTGCCTGGCTCGCGTTGACCTATCAGCGTGGCGCACCCTTACGCGCAAAGCTTTTGCGCTGCGGAGTCTATTTCATTCTGGGATTGATTGTGGGACTCGCGGTCTGGAGCGATCTGGTGGTTGCTCCGATTCTCGCGGTGGCGGGCCTGCTCCTGCTGCTATTTTGTTGGCGCGACCTGCTGTTCGGGAATCTGCCCGTCGTGCTGCTGGGCATTCTGCTCGGTTTTTTGCCCAGCCTTATGTACAGCATGCAGCACCATCTCAATCCACTGGTGACGCTGCTCTCCCTCTTTCATGGACTTGACGTGCACCCGCCCACCACGTTGCCCGGTATCCTACAAGATGTGTATAAAACAATTGTCGTAAGTATCCCTACGGCGACCGGGAATCCTTTCTGCCCGGTGCAAGAGCTGACTTTTCTGAGCGATAACACGCCGCGCACGGCGACGTGTGAGGCGATACGCGGCGTCTGGGGCGTGGGCTATCTTGTCCTGTTAGGATTGGCGCTGGTTCTCGCGTGCATCGGACTCTGGCGGCTGCGCAAGCGCTTGCGCAGCGAGACGGAGTTGAGCGCGATCGAGAGGCGCGGCCTCCTGGTACGCTCGGTGGCACGGCTGCTGATGCTGGTGGGTGGACTCGCGGCGATCTTTGCCTTTGCGGTCAGCGCGGCACCCGTCTGGTGGCCTGCCTTTCACGCTCGCTACCTGATAATCCTGCTGATTATCCTGCCCGCTGTCATCGAGCCGCTCTGGAACGCTGTTGGACGCAGCGGGATGGTGGGGAACGGCGGGCTTGTGAACCGCGCCCCTACATCATCATTATCGGCATCATCAGCATCATCATTATCAACATCGTCATCGACACCAACATCGTGGGGATGGGCGGGTGTCAGGGGCGTTGTTGGTGGGGGGGCGCTGGTTATTGGTGCGCTCGTGCTCTTGATCGGCACCTTTATGACGTTCGGCGAGGTGGGGGCGGCCCAACGAGCTACGCAAAATTATGTGAACCTGGATAGCAGATTGGTGAGCCTGGGCATCAAACATGTTAAGTCCGACTACTGGTCTTGCTATAATATCTCGTTCTTCAGCGGCGAGCGTGTCATCTGCCAGGTGGTGTCAGACGATCTCATACCGGGTTACAATCGTCCCCCACATTACAAAGAGATCGTGAAGGCCGATCCCCACGCTTCCTACGTGATTGATGCGCCTAGCGAGATGCCAGCCCTGCTAAGAATGATGAGCGCGGATAGCGGCAAGGTCTACAGATTCGATGAGTATGTCGTCTACACCCCTGCTTGAATATGGCGGGGAGAGAGTCGCTACTCGTTTTCGTCGGGCAACAGTCCGTGGCGCAAGGCGAAGATAGCGACCTGGGTGCGATCGCGCAGGTGGAGCTTCTGGAAGATAGCTGAGAGGTAGTTCTTGACGGTTTTCTCGGAATAGGCGAGCTTCTCGGCGATCTCCCGGTTGCTCATGCCCAGCGCAACATAGCGCACGATCTCCACCTCTTTGGCATGGAGGATCTCTAAGCCCTCATTGCCGTTAAGCGAGGTGGAGAGGCGGCGATATTCTCCGACGATCATGCCAGCCATCTCTGGCGCGACAAAGACGCCGCCTGCACGTACCGTTCTAATAGCTTCGGCAACCTGGTGAACCGAGGAGGTCTTGAGCAGGTAGCCCTTAGCGCCGTTTTTCATGGCCTGCAACACATGCTGGCTTTGCTGGTGCATTGTCAGTATCAGCACAGCGATCTCTGGAAACTCCTGCACAACGCGCTGCGTTACTACGAGGCCATCGACCATCGGCATATGAATATCCATTAATACCATATCTGGACGCAACTGGCGTATCTTTTGCAACGCGTCGATGCCATCGACCGCGTCGCCCACAATCTGGATATCGCGCTCTAATGTCAGTAGTTGGCGCAGTCCCTCGCGCATCAATGCATGGTCATCCACGAGCAGCACACTGATCACATCGGTATGCTTCATATCATCGATGCGCCCCCCACGCTCCGTCGCAACCTGGATGCCCGACGCGCCGGGTGGGGAATTTGGCTCAGCGGCTACTGTGATATACTTTCTCTCGTCGGTGTATTGCATAAGGACTCCTTTCGACCTTATTGCATGCCCTCGACGGGGCCGGGGAACTCCGTCAACACATTCATTTTTTATAGTATAGCAAGCTAGCAATGAAAACATCCCCCAGGTGATTGATTTTTGAGGAGATTTGCTTAGCAGAAGAGAGCATCGGAGTCGGAGCGACAGAGTTATTTTCATTATAGAGGATCGAGAAAGGATAGTATGTACGTTTTATGAGAAGCACTTTTGATGAGGCGCGAGTGTTGGCGCAGACGTATGATGAGGTGCAGGCGTGCTTTATGGGTAGCGATGACCTCGCGCACGGCTGGGAGCATATCGACCGGGTGTATAAGCTGGCGCGCTCTATCGCCGAACGCGAGGGGGCCGATAGCTTTATCGTGGGTATGGCGACCCTGCTCCACGATCTGGGGCGGACCAAAGATGAGATGGATGAGCATGGTCGGCATGTCCATCACGCTGACCTCTCGGTAGCGCTGGCCGGGGAGTTATTGGCAAGATACCAGGTGCCAGTCGCTCAACGAGAGGCTATCGTGCATGCCATCGTCGCGCATAGTTTCAGCAAGGGTATCGAGCCGCGCACCCTTGAGGCCCGCGTGGTGCGCGATGCCGACCGGCTCGACGGGCTGGGCGCGATTGGTATCCTGCGCTGGGCGCTAACAGGCGCGCTGCGCCGCACTCCCAACACGCAATCGTACCATCCCGAAGATCCCTTCGCCGAGCGGCACACGCTGGATGACTCCCACTATATGCTCGATCATTTCTATAGTAAGCTGCTCAAGCTTGCCGATACAATGTCGACGGAGACCGGGCGCGAACTGGCCAGGCGGCGCACCGATTTTATGCGCGTCTACCTGGACGAATTTCGACGCGAGCTGGATTTCTTTCAGTATCCTTAAACGGATCGAGAAGGATAGGAGTTTCAGCCGCCCCCAGTTGGGAAAATATACCTCATGAAAACCTACGTCGTCAAATGGAAATGCAATAGGAACGCCCTGGATTCTCGACGAGATGTCAACAGGTACCTTTGCGGCTATTTCTCTCACATGCCGGAGAAGTGTGGTACAATAACGTGGATTTCATGTGTTTATGACGCGCCTATCTTTTATACGGAGCTATGATGATGTTGGAACAAGTAAATTTACTGAATGGACTGAACGAGCCGCAACGCAAGGCAGTAACGACGACCCAGGGACCTGTACTCATCCTGGCGGGACCAGGCAGCGGCAAGACGCGCGTCATCACGCACCGTATCGCCTATCTTGTCCAACACGAAGAGATATCCCCGTGGCGCATCCTGGCCGTTACCTTCACCAACAAGGCCGCACGCGAGATGCGCGAACGCCTGGAGAAGCTCGTGGGCGTCAACGAGTCCAAAGAGATGACCATCGGTACCTTCCACGCCATCTGCGCCCGCGTCTTGCGCATGGAGGCCGATTCTCTGGCACCCCTCGGACTTTCGAAGTCGTTTGTAATCTTCGATACCGACGACCAGGCGACGCTGATAAAACAGGCCATCCGGGACCTCAACATCGACGAGAAGCAGTACCGACCAGGCGTGATGCAGGCGCTCATCTCGCGTGCCAAGAACGATATGCTTGGACCGGAGCAGATGGCCGAACAGGCTGTGAAGTATGTCGAGGAGGTGGCGGCGCGCGTCTACAAGGTCTACCAGCGCCTGCTGCGCAGCAACAATGCTGTCGACTTCGACGATCTGCTCATGCTGACAGAACGGCTGTGGAGGCGCGATCCCGAGATGCTGCATCGCTATCAGCGCAAGTGGCAGTATGTACACGTCGACGAGTTCCAGGACTGCAATCTGCCACAATATAAGCTTATCCGCTTGCTCGGCTACGGCACTGACGATCGGCACGAGGGATTGGGCAACGTCTGCGTCGTCGGCGACGATGACCAGATGATCTATTCCTGGCGCGGTGCCAGCTCCGAGAACGTGCTGCGCTTCGAAGAGGACTTCCCGCGCACAAAGGTCGTGATCCTCGACCAGAACTATCGCTCTACACAAAACATCCTCGACGCCGCCCAGCACGTCGTGCGGCGCAATCGACAGCGCAAGGACAAGCAGCTCTGGACCGCCTTGGGGACGGGCGAGAAGATCTTCTTCTATGAAGCCTTCAACGAGGAGCAGGAGGGCGAGTTCACGGCACGCGAGATACAGCGCCTGCTCGCCCGTGGCGATGTCGAGAAGTTGGGCGACATCGCGGTGATGTATCGCACAAACGCGCAATCGCGGGCGCTGGAAGAGCAATTCCTGCGCCAGAACATTCCCTACAAGGTGATCGGCAGCCGCAAGTTCTACGAGCGCAAAGAGATCAAGGACATGCTCGCCTATCTGCGCCTGCTCGCCAACCCCAACGACGATGTGAGCCTGCTGCGCATCATCAACGTGCCCAACCGCAAGATCGGTCCCAAGACGGTCGGCGAACTACAGCAGTGGGCGCGCCAGCAGAATACCTCGCTCTACAACGCGCTGCAACGCATCGGGGAACATCAAACGCTGGGCAAGGCCGCGAAGATGGCCCTTGAGACGTTTAGCCAGCTCATGCAGGATCTACGCGGGGCACTGGAAGAGTTGCAACTGACCGAGCTGCTGGACCGCATCGCCGAGCGCACCGGCTACGGACCCGAACTGCGCGCCATTGGCGACGAGACGCTGGACCGCTGGGCCAACGTGCTCGAACTGCGCCGCGTCGCCGAGGACTATACAGAGATCGAGACGCCGGTCGCGCTTGAGCTCTTCCTGGAGAACGTCGCGCTCGTCGGGGGCGCGGACACCACGCAGACCAGCGAGGACGGCACGCTCGTCGATAGCGACCAGGGCGACGCCGTAACGCTCATTACCCTGCACGCCGCCAAGGGACTGGAGTTTCCTGTCGTCTTCATCGTCGGCATGGACGAAGGCTCTCTACCGCACTCGCGCTCGGTGAGCCAACCGGAGCAACTGGAGGAGGAACGCCGCCTGGCCTACGTCGGCTTTACAAGGGCGATGCGCCGCCTCTACCTGATACGCGCCCGCCGCCGCTCCATCTTCGGCGAGACGCAGTACACGGAGCCATCGCGCTTCCTCGACGATATTCCGCCCAGGCTGGTCGTCAGTCCCATCACCGGCAATTCGCCCGGCAGCGGAGCACAGACCACCGGTAAGTCGCGGCGCGTCACCGACCCTATTCTCAATTGGGGCGAAGACGACTTCAATCAAGATACACCTTATACAACAGGGGAGACGGGGCGCGTCTACGGCAGCGGCACGCCGCGCGCATCAAACACACAGCCCAAAATAACCCGCCGTCCAGCAGGCTATCCAACACCGAGCGTGCCACCCGCGCTCCCTTCCACGCCGAAGAAGGCTGAGACGCCCAAACCAAAGGGCCAGCAATACAAAGCTGGCGACCGAGTGCGCCACGACAAGTTTGGCGAGGGCATCATCCTCAAAAGTGAGATGGAGGGCGCTACCGAGTTCGTCGAGGTTCTCTTCCAGGGCAAGACCGGCAAGAAGCGCCTGAGCATGGATTTCGCCCGCCTGGAGAAAATATAGACGTGGAGAAAGAAGGGAAAAGCTATGTTAGACGAAATAGTACGGCAGCTTCAAGAACGGATACACATGGACCCTGCCTTTCGTCACGACATCTTAGCTTCTCCCTTGCGCGCCTTGCAAGAGTATCCTCTCACGGAGGAAGAAAAACAATCGTTTGTGTTGCCAAACTTTAGCTGGATGATTGAGAACCGCCTTGCTGGAGTCTCCTATCCGCGCTCTGAGGATGCCATTGTCTTGCTCCAAAAACTGGGAGTGCAGGCACTGCTGAATCTTTCTGAAGAGGCATTGCCAGCGGAGGTTCTTAGCAAGTACAGGATGCAGGCAGAGCATCTCCCTATCGCTGATTTTACTGCACCAACCCTGGCGCAGGTTGAGCAAGCCCTCGCCATTATTGATGGCTTTCTTGAACATGATCTGCCTGTCGCCGTCCATTGCGGTGCTGGTC
>JALYTQ010000124.1 GCA_030854195.1 Chloroflexota bacterium | reverse complement strand
GCCCATCCCTCCTGAAAAGGTGATTTCGGTCAAGCAATGAAAGGACGAACCATGAGCACAGAAACAGCATTAGTTGTCATCGATGTACAGAATGGAGTGATGGAAGAGGCGTATCAGCGCGATGAGATATTGAGTCGCATCGCCACGCTGCTCGCCAGGGCGCGTGCAGCCCAGACGCCGGTTATCTATGTGCAGCACAATGAACCAAAGGGGTACCAACTGGAGGTCGGCAGCGACGCGTGGCAGATCCATCCGGCGATCGCACCACGACCCGACGAACCGGTCGTCAACAAGCGCGCTTCGGACGCATTCTACGATACAACGCTCAAGCAGGAACTGGACAGGCGCGGCATCCGTCACATGGTCGTAGTCGGCGGGCAGACCGAATACTGCGTCGATACTACTATACGGCGTGCCACCACTTGCGGCTATGATGTAACCTTAGTAAGTGACGCGCACACAACCTATGACAGCGCATCGCTGACTGCGGCGCAGATCATCGCGCACACCAACGAGATGCTGGACGGCTTCCACACCGACACCTGCGCCATTATGGTAAAGCCGAGCAGCGGAATAACATTCTAAGCGCAAAACGGGAAACACAGAAATAGAGGAGTAGCGCATATGCCAGAACAGATCACGAAGTCGAGTTTGCTCGCTAAGGTCTCCAACGGCTATAACGCCTTTGAGCGCCTGTTAGCACCGCTGAGCGAGGAGCAGATGCTCGCGTCCGAGCTGAACGACGGCTGGTCCGTGAAAGACAACATCGCCCATATCACGTCGTGGCATCGTCGCCTGCTTGAACTGCTGCAGGCCGCCGAACGAAGAAGAGCACCCGCGCAGATACCCGGCACCCTGGATGACGCGGAAGTAGATCAGATCAACGCGCGCTTCTATCAGGAGAACAAAGCCCTCGCGCTGAACGCCGTATTGCAGCAGTTCCGCACGACGTATATTCAGGTGGTAGCGGCGATCCAGGCGCTGAGCGACGAAGATCTTACCTCCACGCAGCGTTTCGACTGGCTGCAAGGAGAGACGCTCTGGCAAGTAGTGGAGGGCGATACCTACGGTCACTACCAGGAGCATACAGAGATTATCCAGGCGTGGTTGGAGCGTTCTCAGCAGCATTCTTCCCAGAAAGAGCGCCCATGATGCTACATCTCTCAAGCGAACAGGCGCGGCGTTTTCTGACAAGCTATCACTTTCGGCAAACTGATCTCGCGGGCGTCTTCGCGCACCTGGGGACCGTGCAGTACGATCCCTTGAGTCCTGTCGGGCGCAATCCGGATCTGGTCTTTCAGGCGCGCATCCCCGGCTATCGCGTCGATGACTGGAAGCAAGCGGCCTACAACGATCGTCTTATATACGACTCCTGGGATAAGCAAGCCTGCCTCGTACCGTCCAGCGACTGGCCTCTGCGCGCCTATTTACGCGAGGTGTACCGTCCCTATCACGACCGCGAGATCCTGGCGACGGAGGCGGGGGCTGCAACCGCGCAGGCGATTCTGGCCGCCATCGACGAGCAGGGTCCGCTCTCCTCGCAAGACTTCGAGGATCGCGAGCGCTACAAAGACGACTCGTGGTACGGCCTGACGCGCACCAACCGCGTCCTGCGCGCTCTCTGGGTCAGCGGGGACATCCTCACGCACCACCGCAAGAGCGGTCGCCACTACTACGACCGTCCCAAGCGCGTCATCCCGCCCGAGCACTACACGCAGCCGCCCCTGCTGGACCAGCACGCCTATCACCGCTGGATACTCTTCCGGCGCTACCAGGCCGTAGGGTTGCTGCGCCCGAACGCCGAAACGGCCATCTGGAGCGCCTGCGGCGAGAGCGCCGTGCGCAAACAGGCCACCGCCGAACTGGTCGAGGATGGCACCTTGACTCCTGTCCGCGTCGGCGAAAAGGGTTCAGCTTATTATATGCTCAGCAGCGCGCTTCCCATGCTCGAAGCGCCGCTTCCGCCACCGCGTGTCATCTTTCTCGGCCCGCTCGACAGCATCCTTTGGGACCGCAAGGCGCTCCTTCAGATCTTCGACTTCGACTACATCTGGGAAGTCTACAAGCCCCCCGTGCAGCGTCGTTGGGGCTACTACGTCCTGCCTGTCTTCTACGGCGACCGCTTCATCGCACGCCTGGACTCCCGCCTGGAAAAAGGCGTGTGGAACATCCTGCGCTGGTGGTGGGAGCCGGACGTGGTACCAGACGCCGAAATGCTAGACGCCTTGCGCTTAGCGGCCCAGAACTTCTTACACTACCTGTGCGCAAACGACGTACGCGTAGATGAGAGCGTAGAAGATGCGGCGAGGAGCGCGATAGTGGGCGCGGCGAGGTAGAGGGACCGAAATGTCCCTCTATTTCTTTTACTTCTTCCAACCCTCATTCCTCTCTTCTAACTTACATATTTCAAAAAAGCCAGATTCCGCAGCGTTTTTACCTGTTATATCCTTCCAACAGTAATAGCTAGTTATGAATATATATCTATATATTGCAGCATAAGATTTTTTAACATACAATATTCTTTAAGGTATGGAATTTGCTCTTGTGCATATCGGCACTACTTGATTGTTTAAGCTACTTCATTGTAGCTAGCAAGTAAGGTGATATGTAGTTTATGTCGATAGCGATTGTCAGGAGGATACAATGAGTGAGATTGATGAGGATTTTTTTGCTGGTAAACGATCATGGTCTATCATCAAAGACCAGGTATTGCAAGGCTATATGACGCCCTACATTGCGAAAGTAAATAAGCGAGGAAAACCTATCTTGTTAATAGATGGGTATGCGGGCCCTGGTACTTTTGGTGATGGGACAGTGGGTTCGCCGCTCATCATGTGCCAGGCAGCAGAAAAGTACGCTCAAGGAAACTATCAGGCTATTTTCATAAATAAAGATCAAAAGTATCATGATAAACTGAGGGAGGAGATTCGACGTGGGGGCTGGTCAGGATCTGTGGAGACTATCCTGGGAGATAGCACAATTCTGCTGCAAGAATTGCCCAATCGGCTTAGCAACTGGACCGTTTTTCTTTATTTAGATCCATTTGGACTCAAAGGTTGTGAATTCAGTTTATTAAAGCCATTCCTTGACCGCAATCCTGCTTTCAGCACCGAGATATTATTTACCATGAACATGCCTATTGTACATCGTCTGGCAGCTCGTCATGTCGATGAAGACAGGCGTCAGAATGACCAAACGATCAAGAGCTATCATGAGAGGTTGACAAAAGTGTTTGGTGGAGAGTACTGGAAAGAAATTATGTGGCAGCGAGTGGGAAGTCCTGAAGAGCATGAACACCAATTAATCGGCGCGTACCAAGCAAAACTGGCCCACTATCTACCTTATACTGGTTCTTGTCCAGTGCGTGAAGGAACCAATAGGCGCATAAAATACTTTATTGTATTCGCTTCTCGTCATCCTGATTCCATGCTTTTGTTAAATGACATAATGGCAAAAGCCTATTTTGATAGGATGCATCAGGCGAGCTATGCTGGCACGCTATTTGCAAATACCGATTGGCGAGAGACGCGCTCAACCAATGATTTACAAAGTAGCATCATAAATATGGTAGCAGAGCATTCTGGTGAAACCAGGAAGTCTATCTGGCTCAGAATTGTACAGGCGTATTTTATGCGTTATCTCCATAGCGAATATCTTGCTATGGCGCAACGTCTCATTGATGAAAAGAAACTGATTTCTCCAACGCCACGTCCAACAAAACGGCTGAACGATGACTGTGTTTTATATCTACCGTAAAAAGGCAAAAAACTATATTAGATGAGTGATGCAGTTAGCTCCAAACGGGTTTGAGGAAACTCATCCCATGTACGCCCATCAAGAATGCGTCCACCCGTTTTTGGCGTACGCCCGCCCCACTGCTTATGAAAAAATGCCACGCCAGCATCCTGGCAACGATCACGCAGACTCCTTACCCAGTCGGGATCACAGGCGCGACATCCTGGGCCGCTCTCACCACCAGTAATAAGCCAGTGGATATCGTTAAGAGATAGAGCGTCGAGAGACCCTAGCAATGGTTCTGCGCTAATGAAGCGAATAGCAGCGGGTACTTTACGCAAAGCATCTGCGCGCCACGCGTAAGCAGAATTTTCGATTGATACACCTAGCCAGATATGATGAGGCCACTCGATGCTACCTGTTTTTTGAAAGATGCGTTGAGTAATCTTCTCCGTTAGCTCAGTATTAGCCAGGCGCGATGGGCGCTTTGTCAGCACCTGGTAAATATGCTGGTTCGCCTCTATCATGGTACTGAACACATCGAGAATGAAATCGTCGGGTACCTCTTTATGAAAAAGGTCACTCATAGAGTTTACAAAAATACGTCGGGGCTTCTTCCATTGGCGGGGGAGGGCCAATCGTTCCGGCCAGAGCTTTAGATCAAATCCTTGTTGGTAGGGATGCCCTGGTACTCCCCTGAAACGCTCTGCAAAGGTCAGGGCATAACAATGGTCACAACCAGGACTGACCCGTGTACAGCCTGTAACCGGGTTCCATGTTGCATTCGTCCATTCAATAGCGGACTTATCACTCATCTCTATGTCTCCTTTATATAATAATCGCGCTACGAGAATTGGGTAAAAATACAGCAGCTACTTTTCTCTGGCCTGTTTCAATAAGCATAAAAAAATTAGTCGGCGCACGAACATATGTTCCTATATATACTTCTTCTATTATGCCACAGATAGCAAAAGAAAGTAAGTGATTTGCGGATACTGACCAGAAAGTACTCGTATCTAGCAATGGTACAGGCGCGAAATAATTGCAAGTCTTTTTTCGTTCTAATAAATGTAGAAAAGCAAAAAGATAGGAAGAAGCAAAGGCTGCTACCTTCACTTCTTCCTTATCAGAAGTAAGTCTGAATGTCCTTCTGCCCTACTTCGGAATCATCCACGGGAAGAGGTACTGCTGGCCCATCACTAGCAGGCCCAGGAGCACAGTCAGGACAATGCTATGGATAAAGGTACGCCGTATAATCAGGCCCTCCTTCCCGACCAGTGTGGTCGTTGAAACGCCGGTCGTAACGTTCTGCGGCGAGATCATCTTACTCATCACTGCGCCCGACGAGTTCGAGGCGGCCATCAGGACAGGGCTTAGGTTCAGCTGGCGAGCAGCCACAACCTGCAGGTTGCCGAAGAGCGCGTTGCTGGATGTGTCGCTACCACTCAGGAAGCAGGCGATCCAACCCAGAAAGACCGAGAAGAAGGGGAAGATCGCTCCCACTTTGGAGATCGCCAGACCAAGCGTGTAGGCCATACCGGAGTAGTTGTACAGATAGGCCAGGCCGATAATCAACATAACTGTGAGAATGGCCTTGCGCAACTGCCGCCACGTGTCTGCAAGCGCGCCGAGCAGAATACTCGGGCTGGCACCCGCCGCGACGAAAACCGCCGTGGTGATCAGCACCGCCAACAGGATAGCGGTCCCCGTGCCAAACGGCTGGAAGGCATAGACGGCGGCATAGGGCTTCTTGTACAGTGTCAGGTAGACCAGACCGTTCAGGCCGGGCCACTTGATCGCCTGTGATGCCAGGGTCGGAACTTTGAGGTAGGTCCAGGCAATGACGATCGCGCTCACCAGGACCCAGGGGAACCAGGCAAGCACCGCTTCGCTAGCGCTGGGCCGGGCACCCCGTTCAGGATTCAACTCTTCAGGGATGGGCACCCTCTCTTCACCGATAGACGAGCCGCCAGTGACTGCAGCCGGAGCCTCCGCCGCAAAGGTAGCGCGATAGTCATCGATATCGCGCGGACGCCAGAACTGCACAAAAATGATGACGCAGATCAGCGAGACCAGAGACGCTAGCACGTCGGGCAGTTGAATGCTCACGAAGTTAGAGACCAGGAACTGCGTAACCGCGAAGGAGACGCCCGCGACCAGCGCCACAGGCCAGACCGTGCGCAGACTGCGGAAGCCCGCGTAGAAGACCAGGGCATAGAAGGGTAGAATTAAGGCGAAGAAGGGCAACTGCCGTCCGATCATCGCGCCCAACAATGTATCCTTGATGCCCGTTACGCTTGCCAACGTTACAATAGGAGCTCCCAACGCGCCAAAGGCTACCGGAGTCGTATTGAAAATAAGGGTGATGGTGACGGCCTCAATCACCGGAAAACCGAGGGCGATCAGCAGCGCGCTTCCAATGGCTACCGGCGTACCAAAGCCCGCGACGCCTTCCATCAGCGCGCCAAAGCTAAAGCCGACGATCAACATAAGAATGCGCTTGTCAGGCGGAACGTTGTAGATCATCCAGCGCCGGAACAGCTCGAACTTGCCGGAGCGCACCGCGACGTTGTAGAGCCACATCGCGTTCCAGACAATCCACATCACTGGCAGGAGCGCGAAAACGATGCCATTCAAGGTGGCGGAGGCCGCGATATTTACTGGTGTGCCCCATACGAATATCGCGATGAGCAGCGCGACTATCAGGCCAGCGAGCGCCGCCTGCCAC
Source organism: Chloroflexota bacterium (assembly GCA_030854195.1). Lineage (GTDB taxonomy): Bacteria > Chloroflexota > Ktedonobacteria > Ktedonobacterales > Ktedonobacteraceae > JACDAE01. Next base: position 7,292 of record JALYTQ010000124.1, on the reverse strand, counting down.
GCCGGACGCCTCACGACTCCGAGCAATACAAGCACAACGATGATGGGAATGAAGCCAACGACAAGGGAAAGGAAGAGGTTGTTCGCGACGGGAATGAGTATCTGGTGGAACATTAATGTACCTCCATATGTATGGTCAGGTATGCACTACTTTAGCAGGTTCCACGGTGGCATCATGCCGGAAAACAAACTCATCCTTGAGTATTGTTCTACGAAAACAGCAAATAAAGCTTCTTTGTCGAAATGGACTTTACCTGTAGCTCCTTTCGTGAACGCGTTCCTTAAGGTACGATAATCGAATGGTACTTATAGGAAGGCGTTAATTTAGTTAAATCTTGACATACTGCTGTGTATTTTGTCAATCTTAACAGGCAGGAATTTTCAGAGAGTGATTTTATTTGTGATGCCTTTGTTAGAGCCAGACGAGTGCAGGCGGGCGGTGAAACAGGGAACGGTGCAACACTGGAAATGCGTGTGCGTACATGTACAAAGGTATGTGTCCGGCAGTTTATTTTTGGGGAAAGCGGCTAAAAGTGCTATAATAGATGTATCTATCTTCGCATGACACAGGGACTATCCCGCATTCATAGATTTCAGCACCGGCAATCAGGAGAAAGCGCGACAATGCAATTACTTGGAAAAATTATGGGAGATCCGAACAAAAGGGATCTCAAGGCAATGCAGCCGATCGTCGATAAAACCAATACCTTCGAAGCGGCCATGAAAAAACTGAGCGACGAGGCGCTGGCAGCGAAGACCGCTGAATTTCGCGCGCAACTCTTTCTCCATCTCAAGGGTGGCATGGTGCTGGAAGACGAGCTTGTGAAGCTCTTTCGCGAGGCAATGACGATGGTGGAACCACTGGCAAAGCAGCTTACCGACGCGCAGCTGCACGCCGCCATCAGGGAGTATCGGCAGAAACTTGACCGCAGCCTCGACCGCGAGGACGATTTAAAAGATCACCTGCAAACGACGCTCTCCGCCTGCTTCGAGCAGGGCTACGAGAAGCTCTCGCCCACGCTGAACACGCTCAGGGTAACGGCGGCGTTGAATGAGGCCGAGCAGAATCAGTACGACGCGTCAGACGATCCGCGCCAGACCACTCTCACTCTGCTGAAAAAGGTAGAACCCGCGCTCAAAGATGTCGACGACGGCCTGCTCAATGACGCCTTCGAGGTGGATTGGGAGCATTTCGAGCAGGCGGGTGGCGAGGCAGCCGATGCCAACGAACGCCGCGCGCAGTTATTCGGCAATGTTCTCAAGCGGCTGCAGCCCGAGATTGTGGCGATCAAGGCCGACGAGATGGATAAGCTGGTAGCGGAGATGGGAAAACGCTATCGCACAGCCAAAACGCTGGACGATCTTCTGCCCGAGGCGTTTGCGGTAGTGCGCGAGACAGGTTGGCGCACCATCAAGATGCGCCACTACGACGTACAGCTGATCGGCGGCGTTGTGCTGCACCAGGGCAAGATCGCCGAGATGAAGACCGGCGAAGGTAAGACGCTGGTGGCGACGCTGCCCGTCTACCTGAACGCTCTAACCGGGCGCGGCGTCCACGTCGTGACCGTCAACGACTACCTGGCACGGCGCGACTCCGAGTGGATGGGCGCGATCTATAAGTTTCTGGGACTAAGCGTGGGCGTGATCGTCAACGCCGTTGAGCCGCAGACCACTGAGCGTCAGGCCGCGTATGCATGCGACATTACCTACGGTACCAATAACGAGTTCGGCTTTGACTACCTGCGCGACAACATGGTCACGGCGATAGAGCAGGTGGTGCAGCGCGAACTGCACTACGCCATCGTCGACGAGGTTGACAATATTCTGATCGACGAGGCGCGCACACCGCTCATCATCTCCGGCCAGGGCCAGGAGTCCACCGATATGTACGCGAAGTTCGCCCGCTGGGCACCGCGTCTCAAGCCCGAGATCGACTATACGGTGGAGGAGAAGCTGCGCGTCGTTATGATTACGGAGCCCGGTATCGAGAAGATCGAGCAGCTGGCGGGCGTACAGAACATCTACGACGAGGACAACTTCGATCTGACGCGCTATATGGAGAACGCGCTGAAGGCGGAGATCCTTTTCAAGCGCGACAAAGATTATATCGTCAAGGATGGCGAGGTGATTATCGTCGACGAATTCACAGGTCGCCAGATGCCCGGACGCCGCTATAGCGAGGGTCTGCACCAGGCGATCGAGGCGAAAGAGGGCGTGACCGTCCAGCGCGAGAACCACACGCTGGCGACGATTACGTTCCAGAACTACTTCCGCCTGTATGAGAAGCTGGCGGGTATGACCGGTACCGCGCTGACCGAGGCCGAGGAGTTCAACAAGATCTACAAGCTCGACGTTATCGCTATTCCGCCCAATAAGCCAACGAAGCGCACGGACCACTCGGACCTGATCTATCGCACAGGCGAGGCGAAGTTCAAAGCGGTCGTCGAGGAGATCAAAGAACTCCACGAGAAGGGGCAGCCCGTACTTGTCGGCACCACCTCGGTCGAGACCTCTGAACACCTCTCCAATTTACTCGATCTGCAGGGTATTCCACACAATGTTTTGAACGCGAAATATCACCAGCACGAGGCGCAGATCGTCGCCCAGGCTGGGCGCAGCGAGGCCGTAACGATCGCTACGAACATGGCAGGTCGCGGCACCGACATTGTGCTGGGTGGCAACGCGGAGGGCTACTTCGAGAGCATCCTGCGCAAACATGCCGAGCACGTCGACTACATCCGCGCGATGCCACAAGACGACGAGGATGAGCGCGCCGAACGGGAAGAGGCGATTCAACAGTACATCGAGAATATGACCGAAGGCGAGAGGCAGGAACTCTTTCAACAGAAGATACGCGAGTGCGAGAAAGATCACAATCACGTAGTAGAACTGGGCGGGCTGTATATCATCGGTACCGAACGCCACGAGTCGCGCCGCATCGACAATCAGTTGCGTGGTCGCGCCGGACGCCAGGGCGATCCCGGCACCTCGCGCTTCTTCCTGGCGCTGAATGACGAGCTGATGCGCCGCTTCGCCGCCGATCGCGTCGCTGGCATCATGGAGCGCGTCGGGATGGAAGAGGATATGCCGCTGGAGAGTAAAATGGTCTCGCGCTTCATCGAGGGCGCGCAGACGCAGGTCGAGGGCCGCAACTTCGACCTGCGTAAACACGTCGTTGAATATGACGATGTGATCGCGAAGCAGCGCGAGGTCATCTACGCCGACCGACGCGCCGTGCTCGAACGCGGCGATATGCACGAGCGCATTCTGGACATGATCCGCTCCGAGGTGGGCAGGATCGTCGATGCCAGCATCCCCGGCAACGTCGTCAGCGACGAGGAGGAACTGGAGACGCTCTTCAAGACGCTAGAAGTCTGGATGCACATTCCCGAAGAGTTCATCCCGGAAAATCTGCACGCAGTACGCCGCGACCAATTCAAGAAGGACATGATCGATCTCGCCATCGAACACTACGAGCAGCGCGGTGCGGAACTGCGCAAGCAAGCCAACGAACAGGGTGTAGAGAACTTCGACGCGCAGCGCGAGTTCGAACGGACTTACCTCTTACAGGTCGTCGATCGCCTGTGGATGGACCATATCGACGCGCTGGATGTGATGCGCCAGGGCATCGGCTTCCGCTCGCTGGCCCAGCGCGATCCGCTCGTCGAATTTAAGAACGAAGCCTTCCGCATGTTCGAAGAACTCAAGCTGGCGATTCAGCATTATACCGTCGATTCGCTGCTCAAGCTCCTGCGCAACGAGGTGACGATCACGCTGCAGCGCCCGGAGCCACAGCGCAAGCTGCCGCGCAACGTCCGCACCAATAGCGACGATATCGCCAGGGCCGTCGGCCAATCCAAGAGCGACGGTGGCGAGCAGCCGAAGGCGACGCGCAAGAATGGCTCCCAACGCGGCAACGGCAATCAGCGAGGCGGACGCTCGGCGGCGGCAACGGCGACCCGCGCACCCTCTTCTCTAACAAAGGTCGGGCGCAATGATCCCTGTCCTTGCGGCAGCGGCAAAAAATATAAGAAGTGCCACGGGGCCTGAACGCCTCTGGCACTTCGCTCCTCCCTGTCGAGAGCAAAATAATCTGAATGAACCATGCATATAGATGGAAAGATACAGTCGGGCTTTTGTATCCTGGTAATTCCTGCATTTTATGTTCTAAGAAAGAATAACCGGTTTTCCAGGGGGATAGAGGCTGATTTTCACGAAAAAATACGCGGAATTTTTACCCTGCGTTAACACCCACATTACATATATATAACTCCACGCTTATGCATTACCTCACTTTCTTTGTTAAAAAAACATAGATCTTTTAGCGGCTGGCATGGTACGCTTAGTTTAACAGAGAGAGACAGTGAAGTCTCTTATATGAAGGACCAATCCATGAGCCCGAAAGGAAGGCATATCATGATGAATCGTCAACACGTCGAGGAAATTGCGAGAAGTTGGGAGACGGACCCACGTTGGCAGGGTGTGAAGCGCCCGTATTCGGCTGAAGATGTTATGAAACTACGTGGATCTATCCAGATTGAGTATACGTTGGCGCGCATGGGTGCCGAACGCTTGTGGAATCTGCTGCATACGGAGCCGTATGTCGCGACACTGGGTGCGCTGACCGGCAACCAGGCGATGCAGCAGGTGAAAGCTGGCCTCAAAGCTATCTATCTCAGTGGTTGGCAGGTAGCGGCGGATGCCAATATGGCTGGCAGTATGTACCCCGATCAGAGCCTCTACCCGGCGAACAGCGTACCTGAAGTTGTGCACAAAATCAACAACGCGCTGCGCCGCGCCGACCAGATCGCCACATCCGAAGGCAAGGGCGATGATACCTACTGGTTCGCGCCTATCGTGGCCGATGCCGAAGCTGGCTTTGGTGGCCCTCTCAACGTCTTCGAACTGATGAAGTCAATGATCGAGGCCGGAGCCTCTGGCGTCCACTTCGAGGACCAGCTGGCATCCGAGAAGAAGTGCGGACACATGGGCGGTAAAGTCCTGATCCCGACGCAGAACGCGATCCGCAACCTGGTCTCCGCTCGCCTGGCCGCCGACGTAATGGGCGTTCCGACGCTGGTTATCGCGCGTACCGATGCCAATGGCGCAAACCTGATTACCACCGATATCGATCCGGTCGATCAGAAATTTATGACCGGCGAGCGCACAGGTGAGGGCTTCTACCGCACACGCAGCGGACTCGATTCGGCGATCGCGCGCGGTCTGTCGTATGCTCCCTATGCCGACCTGATCTGGTGTGAGACGGCTGAGCCAAACCTGCGCGAGGCGCAGCGCTTCGCCGACGAGGTTCACGAGCAGTACCCCGGCAAATTGCTGGCCTACAACTGTTCCCCGTCATTCAACTGGCGCAAGAAGCTCGATCCCGATACTATCGCGAACTTCCAGCAGCGCCTGGGCAAGATGGGCTACGTCTTCCAGTTCGTGACGTTGGCTGGCTTCCACGCTCTGAACTACAGTATGTTCAAGCTGGCGCGTGGCTACAATGAGTACGGCATGGCCGCTTACTCCCGCCTGCAGCAGGCCGAGTTCGGTCTTGAGGAGTACGGCTATACGGCAACCAAGCATCAGCGCGAAGTGGGCACTGGCTACTTCGACGAGGTTGCGCAGGCGATCTCTGGCGGAACATCTTCGACGACGGCCCTGGCCGGTTCGACTGAAGCAGAACAATTCCATTGATCGCGCGCATTGCGGGTTACGGGTGCCCGCGATGCCCTCTAGCGACCGTAAGGATGCATCCTTCTCTCCATCACTGGTCCGGTGGAGAGGAAGATGCGCCCTTGCGGTCGCTTGTTATCCGTGGAAAAACATTCCAAGCAGTAGGGATGGGCCTTGCGTCCATCCGCTTGCTCACCACACGGCTACCGGGCCGGATGGGCCTTGCGTCCATCCGCTTGCTCACCACACGACTACCGGGCCGGATGGACGCAAGGCCCATCCCTACTATTTGCTACTACCAGGACCGTATGCGACAATAGCAATACCTGGAATTGTGTCTTCACCGCTGAAACGCTGAAAGGACTATTTATGACAACAAATCAAGCCACACCGCACTATGCAGAGGGGATCGAGATCAAGGCTCCCATCTCTGCCGAGTTCGCTGAGATACTGACGCCCGAGGCACTGAGCTTCGTTGCGACCCTCGTGCGCGCCGTTGCGACGCGCCGCGAAGAGCTACTGGCGAAGCGCGTTGCGCGCCAGACCGAGTTGAGCGCGGGCAAGCTACCCGACTTCCTGCCGGAGACGGCGGATATTCGCAATGGGACGTGGACGATCGCTCCTTTCCCCGACGATATACAGGATCGCCGCGTCGAGATCACCGGCCCTGTGGACAGAAAGATGGTCATTAACGCGCTGAATTCGGGCGCGAAGGTATTTATGGCGGACTTCGAGGATGCGCATTCTCCTACCTGGGAGACGACGATTCAGGGCCAGATCAATGTGCGCGACGCTATTGATCGTAAAATTACGTATACCAGCCCCGAAGGCAAAGACTACCAGTTGAACGAGAAGGTGGCGACCCTCTTTGTGCGCCCACGCGGCTGGCATTTGAACGAGAAGCATGTCTTCGTGGATGGCAAGCCCATTCCCGGTGGTATCTTCGACTTCGGCCTGTACTTCTTCAATAACGCGCAACGCCTGCTCAACAAGGGTTCTGGTCCCTACTTCTACCTGCCCAAGCTGGAGAGCCATTTGGAGGCGCGGCTGTGGAACGATGTCTTCGTGCTAGCACAGGATACACTGGGCATTCCACAGGGCACGATCAAGGCGACGGTGCTCATTGAGACGATTCTGGCAACCTTCGAGATGGATGAGATCCTCTACGAACTGCGCCAGCACTCGGCGGGCCTGAACTGTGGGCGCTGGGACTACATCTTTAGCGCGATCAAGAAGTTCCGCAATATTCCTGATTTTGTGCTGCCCGATCGCGCGCAGGTGACGATGACGACGCACTTTATGCGCTCCTACTCCCTGCTGACGATCAAGACCTGCCATCGCCGCAACGCGCACGCGATCGGCGGTATGGCCGCGCAGATCCCCATCAAGGGCGACTCCAAGGCAAACGAGGAGGCGCTGTCCCGCGTGCGCGCCGATAAGCACCGCGAGGCTACTGACGGTCACGATGGTACCTGGGTCGCGCATCCCGGCCTGGTGCCGATCGCCCTGGAAGAGTTCGATGCCGTCATGAAGGGTCCCAACCAGATCGATCGCAAGCGCGAAGATGTGCATGTGACGGCGGCTGACCTGCTGAAGATACCGGATGGCACGATTACT
>JALYTQ010000385.1 GCA_030854195.1 Chloroflexota bacterium | reverse complement strand
TATGTCGGTGACGGGCGAGGTCGACGGCGAGCCACAGCGCGCCGGTTTTCCGGCGGGCGATATTACCGCCGGTATGCTTGCCTGCACGTCTATTCTGGCGGCGCTCCACGTACGCGATCGCACGGGAAAGGGCCAGCATATCGATATCTCGCTCTTCGAGTCCGCCGTCTCGTTGCTCGGCAACGTCTCCTCCAACTATCTTATATCAGGCGAGGATGCACAGCGCTACGCCAACGGACACCCCAATATCGTTCCCTACCAATCCTTCCGCACGCTCGATGGCTACATCGTCGTCACCTGCGGCAACGACCATCTCTATCAGCGCCTCTGCCAGATTCTGGACCGTCCCGACCTGGCCGACGATGCGCGCTTCAGCACCAATCCGCTGCGCATCCATAACCGCGATGCGCTGGTCCCTCAACTTCAGGACTGCTTCCTGCGGCGCACTAGCGAGGACTGGCTCGCGGGCCTGCGCGCCGCCGGTATCCCCTGCGGCCCCATCAATACAATCAGCCAGGTCTTCCACGATCCCCAGATCCAGGCCCGCAATTTCGTGTGGGAATGCGACCACCCGACCGCTGGCAAAATCCACCTGTCCGGCTCCCCCCTGCACCTTATGGACACGCCTCCACGCCTCTATAAAGCGCCTCCCTTGCTCGGCGAGGATAACGCTATGCTTGAATCGACTTCCATTGACTTCTAACGAATTCTTATGTATGCTTGTACACATAACGAGGTTAGGAAAATAAGCTTCCTTATAAAACCAATTTACCACTACCCAATAAACACTTACTGCTTTTCTAACCTTACTTCATTTTTCCTACCCTCAACAGTCATAACGAACATGATACCTCCAGCACGACAGCAGCCGAAGATAGAAAGTACTATTTTGGCTGCTATCTTGTAGGAGAAAAAGCAAAAACCACGAAAAACCGTGCACCCAGGCCGTTTCTAAACATAGAGAAACCTGCGAAAATGCACCCCGACTGGTTTACACATCAGACCAGATAAGCTATACTAGCTGAGACATTTTTATATATGTTCCGGTTCTGCCTGGAGGAAAACGTCAGTGAAAATCACTTGTAAACAACAGGAGCTGAGTCGCGGCCTGTCCGCTGTGAGTCACGCGGTCTCAAGCCGTAGCACCCTTCCCATACTCGCCAATATTTTGCTGGCGACCGACGCTGGCCGCTTGAAACTGGCCGCAACGAATCTGGAGATCGGCATCAATTGCTGGATCGACGCGGAGATCGCTGAAGAGGGGACGACGACGGTTCCGGCGAAGCTGTTCTCCGATCTGGTGAGCAGCCTGCCACAGACATCCGTCGATCTCTCGGTGGGCGAAGATTCGCATACGGTCAACGTGAAGAGCCTGCGCAGCAGCGCCAATATCAAGGGCATGGACCCGTCCGAGTTCCCGCTGATCCCTAGCGCGGAGGGTGGCGAGGAGCCGGTGACGCTGGACGCGAAGCTGTTGAAGGAGATGATCGAGCAGGTGGCGTTCGCCGCCGCCGATGACGATTCGCGCCCGGTCTTTACCGGCGTTCACGTCGAGGTCGGCGATCAGAAAGTGACCTTCGCCGCCGCCGACGCGTTCCGCTTAGCTGTGCGCGAGGCCGCGCTCCCCGGTCACGAGGAGTCGCACGGCAGCATTCTTATTCCCGCCCGCACGCTAACGGAGCTGGCGCGCATTCTGCCCGGCGAAGGCGTAGTGCAGATGGTGGTGACGCCTAATCGCAGCCAGGTGCTCTTCCATACCGAGAATATCGATCTCGTGTCGCGCCTGATCGAGGCGACCTTCCCCAATGTGCGCGGCGTGATTCCGAAAGAACATACGACGCGCGCGGTGATCGAGACGAAAGAGTTTGCCGCCGCCGTGCGCTCGGTGGCACCCTTCGCGCGCGATAGCTCGAATATTACCCGCGTGAAGCTAAGCAGCGGCGAGGGTTCAGACTCCGGTTCGCTGACGATTGAGGCGACCGCCGAGGATGTGGGCAACAATGTGAGCACGATCAATGCCGCCGTCGATGGTCCCGAGCAGCAGATTATCTTCAATGTGAAGTATCTCTCCGATGTGCTCGCGGTCCTGGATACGCCTGAAGTAGCTATCGAGGTAACGACCGCCGCGCGCCCTGGCGTGCTGAAGCCCGTCGGTCCCGACAACTATACCTATGTAATCATGCCTATGAGCACCAATCGCTAAAGCAAGGGCCGAGGCGGCGCTCGTCGTCGCCTCGCTCCTGCTATTCTTCTCTTACTCGTTTGCTTGGAAGGGCGCATGTATCTCTCCCGTCTCTCTTTGAGCGAATTTCGCAACTACAGACAACTCGAACTGACGCTGGGACGAGGACTTTTTCTTTTCTATGGCGATAATGCTCAGGGAAAGACGAATCTTCTCGAAGCGGTGGCGCTGCTGGCTACGGCGAGCTCGTTTCACGCGAGCAGCGATCGCGAGGTGGTGAGCTGGTACGCCCCCGATCACGTCGCCCACGTCACCGGCGATCTGTTCCGCCAGGGCGATGAGATACAACTTGAAGTGATTATCTTCGATCCCACTCCGCCCGCGCTGGACGGTGACGCTGCGAAGGATCGCCAGCCGCTCGAACTGCCCGCCAATACGCCGCGCAAACGCCTCAAGCTCAATACGGTGCCGAAGAAGACGATGGATATGATTGGGCAGATGAAGGTTGTGCTGTTCGCGCCTACGGATCTGCACCTTGTCGATGGCTCGCCCGATGAGCGCCGACGCTTCCTCGATCGCTCGCTCTGCCAGGTCCAGCCGCGCTACTGCCAGGCGCTTGTCAGGTACCGCAAGATTGTGACGCAGCGTTCGGCCCAACTCAAGCGTGTGCGCGATCAGCAGGAAGATCCGCGCATGCTCGATTACCTGGACGAGCAGTTGACGACGTTGGCGAATGTGATTGTCTACGAACGCCAGCGCATGGTCGCGGCGCTCAATCAACAGGCCAGCGGCTTTCAAGAGGCAATCAGCGGAGGCCACGAGCACTTACAGATTATCTATCGCCCTTCGTTTCAGGTTGATCCGGCCTGGAGCCTGGCCGAGGCACCGGAACACTACCGCGCCCAATTGAAAAATGCGCGCAAAAAGGAGATTATGCAGGGCGTCTGTCTGCTGGGACCACACCGCGACGATCTGGAGTTCCAGGTGAACGGCATAAATATGCTGACCTATGGCTCGCGCGGCCAGCAGCGTACATCCGCGCTCTCCACCAAGCTCGCAGAACTGGCCTTTATGCGCGCCAGCACCGGCGATGAGCCGCTCCTCTTACTAGACGATGTGTTCAGCGAACTCGATCAGGCTCGCCGCGAGTATCTGCTGCAACAGGTCATCCAGCACGAACAGGTTCTCCTGACTACGACCGATCTCACCAGCTTCCCACCCGAAATTCTGGCGCGTGCCCACGCCTTCCATGTCGTCGAGGGCCAGGTGCAGCCATTCTCGCCATCTCTTGCCGCAAATGACGATTGACTGTCAGGCACCAGCGGCGAAGGCTACCTGCCTGCTACCGCGCTGCCAGGAGGCGCGCAAGAGGTAGCAGCCCGCGCCTGGAAGCACCATATACGGAAAATATAATGATACATGCTGATACGCGCCGTGCCTACCTACTAGCAAAAATATGTACCAGAATTTACAAGTGGAAGCCTGGACTACCCTGTAACACGCCCGCATGCTCGTCAGCGGTCTTGCTGTAGGCGTCGACGAACGCCTGCCAGGTTGTTTCGCCGCCGATGTGGTAGATAGGCATATTGGCAAGCTTGAGCGGGGGAGGAGTATCACCGACGAAAAGGATGGTCACTGAGTGTCCGTTCTGGTAGATG
>JALYTQ010000384.1 GCA_030854195.1 Chloroflexota bacterium | reverse complement strand
GCCCGGACCTGTGGATCAATGGCGATGCAACGCGTTTTCGCCAGGTGCTCTCGAATCTGCTTGAAAACGCCGTGAAGTACTCCTCGCCCGAAAGTCACGTCTACCTCTCTGCCACAGCCACGACGCTGCAGGAAGCGGCGAAGCTCTTGTCCGACGGCCAGTTTGACCCGGCCCTGCTGGACCAGGGAGACCCGCCCGTCGTGCTGATACGCGTGCAGGACCAGGGCGAAGGCGTTGAACCAGCGGATCAACATAAGATTTTTGAGAAATTTGTACGCGCTCCACGCTCGCTCACAACCCCCGTGCGAGGCTCTGGACTAGGATTGTATATTAGCCGCCGGAACGCGGAAGCGATGGGAGGCAAGCTCTGGCTAGAGAGCAGCGTGCCCAACGAAGGCTCTACCTTCAGCTTCTACTTGCCGCGCATTGATCCCCCCATTGGAACAGGAGAGCAGGAAACGGGTGAACATAAAGTCTTATAAAATACTGGTTGTTGACGATGACCCGATTATTCGCGATATGATGGTGGATATCCTTGGACTGGAGGGGTATCCGGTAGAGGTGGCCAGAAATGGGCACGAGGCGCTTGAGAAGCTGCATAGTAACGAAGATTACCTGGTCTTTCTTGACTTGATGATGCCCGGCATGAATGGGCGCGATGTCTGTGAACAGTTGAACACTGAACCAGCGGTACGCGCGCGCCACGTGATCATCCTTATGTCGGCCCTGGACAACCTCACCCACGCCAGAATGCTGCACGTGAACAGTACGCTGCCCAAGCCCTTCTCCGTCGAGGATCTGCTACGCGTCGTACAACCGTATATGGGCAATCCGACGAGCTAGCAGCCTGAAATCGCAAACTCAACTGAACCGTACCCGCATCAATGAGCTGCCTCGCTCGCGCTCATACGCTCCTCGTGACCTATTGAATGGTGCCCCAGCACTTTGCATGAGTCGGGGGCTATTGATGTTTGGAAGCCGCGACGTGGCTTGCGCAAACGATCGAGTCCAATAGCTGCAAAGTAAAACACCGCAGAGAGGGCGGCGATGTAAAAGCTAACGGGCCAGCGACCAACAAACGCCAGGATCAATCCACCCCAGGTAAAAGCCAGGCCCAGCACAATAGAGAGGGCCAGCGCCGCAGCGGGTCGGCTGGTCAGGCGGATAGCGGCGGCGGCAGGTGCCACCAGCAGGGCGAAAACGAGCAGGACGCCGACGACCTGAACCGCTTCGGAGATGGTGATGGCGAGCAGGAGCAGGAAGGCGACCGAGAGCAGCTGGACAGGAACGCCACGCGCCTGTGCCACTTCTGGATCGATCGAGGCGAAGAGCAGCGGGCGAAAGATCAGAATGAGCAGCAGGAGCGTAGCTATACCACAAGCGAGCGTCACCAGCACATCGCTCCTCGTCACGCTGAGAATGGAGCCGAACAGAATACCGACCGTCTGCGCACCCTGCCGCGTGTAGAGGTTCAAGAACAAGACGCCCAGGCCCAACGCGAACGAAAGCACCATCCCGATCTCCACGTCACGTCCACGCACGCGCTCTCCCAGCGCACCCATGCCGAGCGCGGCCAACAGGGTAAAGGCAAACATGCCGAGCAGCGAACTGATGCCAAGCAGCACGGCGGCGGTGGCACCGGCGAAACCGATATGTGAAAGGGCATGGCCCGCGAACGCCTGGGCGCGCAACACCACAAAGTAGCCCATAATCGCCGTCACCAGCGCAACGATCGTCCCGGCCAGGAACGCGTTCTGTACAAACGTCTGTTGAAACAATTCCAGCATATATATTTCCTATGATGCCCACAACATCTATGTACACACTTCAGTCTTCTGAGTAGAGTTGAGCACAGCATCCGCTAGCGGCTCCTGGTCTATAACGCGCTTCTGCACAGCACGGCGTCCCACCCACCGGGGAGCAAGGAAGCGAACAGGCAGATATACTCCGAACGAGATGGCCGCAATATAGAAGCTTACTGGCCAGCTACCATTAGCAGCCAGCAAAATGCCGAGCCAGGTATAGCTGAGTCCAAGCAGTACGGCAAGCGTTATCGCCCAGGCGGGCCGAGCGACCAGCCGCGTAGCCGTTGCGGCAGGCCCAACCAGCAGGGTAAAGATCAACAGGACCCCCACGACCTGCACCGACATCGAGACCGTTACGGCAACGAGGACCAGGAACAGAATGCTCAGAGGGCGCACCGGAACGCCACGCGCCTGGGCTACCTGTGGATCGAACGATGTGAATAGGAGGGGTCGGAAGAGAAACAGGATGAGCCCCACAGTGAGCGTGCTAAAGATAGCGGTCACCAGCACATCGGTCTGGCTAATGCCCAGAATCGTACCGAAGAGAATACTATACGCTCGTTCGGCAAAGCCTGAATAGAGCGAGAGGAAGAGGATGCCCAGGCTCAGGGCGAAGGTCATAATCACCCCGATGGCGATATCGCGCTCGCGAATCTCCTTACTTAACAGACCGATGCCGACGCCAGCGCCGACGGTAAACACGAGCAGCCCAAAGACGGGATCAACGCCGAGCAGAACAGCGCCCGCCGCGCCCGCGAAGCCGATATGAGACAGCGCGTGTCCCGCGAAGGTCAGGCCGCGCATCACCAGGAAGTAGCCGACGATCGCGGCCACCACAGCGACGAACGAGCCAGCCAGGAACGCGTTCTGAATAAACGGGTATTGTAGTACATCAAACATAAGCTGTATCCCAGAGGCAAAAAGAGGAACGAGAAAGCTTTCCCACCATCCTCAAGCCCTTAACTTGCATCCATGTGTCCATTACTTACAGGGAGACCTGAACAGGTACGAGTATCGTTAGATAGAGGATAGCATAGAAAGTGCGATGCTGTCAATGATATTATGTCTCATTAGAGGCTAGTTTTTCTGGCGTGATCTGAAACACAAAGGCATAGTCACAAGGCTTGTGCGTCGGCACTTCGATGACCAGACCACTGCGATCACGTGACCACTGCAACGGCTCCTTGACCCCTAACAGTTCTACCTTCTCGATTGTGTGTTGGAATAGTGCCGCATCCGTAGCAAGCGAGCGAATCGTGATGCGACCGTTCTCCGGCCAGGCCAGCGCGATGGCATATAGCGTATTGCCACGGGTCGTAAAGCGAATATCCTGGCTTGTGAAGGCAGTGCGTTTCGTATCATTGAAGCTGCCCCCAACCACCTGGGTAGGTCCCTCACCAAAGACTTTCCATGGCCGCGTCCCATAGATCGCCGCACCATTGATTGCCAACCACTTCCCGATGCCCAGCAGAATCTCTTCCTCTATCTGAGGAATGGTACCATCTGGTCGCGGGCCAATATTGAGCAGGAGAGCACCGTTCTTGCTGACACTATCCACCAGATCGCCTATGAGGCTGCCCACCGTTTTATAGTCTTGCTGCTTCACATAGCCCCAGGAATTCTTCGCGATCGCCGTGTCAGTCTGCCAGAAGTCCCGGCGCATGTCGGTCAACTGTCCGCGCTCGATATCAAAGACGGCGGTTCCTTCAGGAAACGCATGAAACTTATGGTTAATGGCAACGCCACGCTGCCACTGAGCAGCGCGATTGTAGTAGTAGGCGGCGAATTGCTGCAGGGAGGAACGGAAGATCGGCTGCTCGATCCACCAGTCGAACCAGAGCAGCTGCGGCTGATATTTGTCAACCAGCTCACAGGTACGGACCAGCCAATCATCGAGGAACTCTTCGTTGGGCGGAAGCGTATCGGGCTGAGCCGGGCCATAGAGTCCGGCGTAACGGGCATCCTGCACGTCGGAGTCAAACTTCATGCCGCCGTTGAAGAACCACCAGTGCTCGGCACGGTGGCTGGAGAGGCCAAAGACCAGCCAATGCCTGCGGACAGCGGC
>JALYTQ010000123.1 GCA_030854195.1 Chloroflexota bacterium | reverse complement strand
ACAAGCGCGCCCTACGGGGCGCACACATATGTTAGATGAAATTCAGGAGCAGCCTGATGCCTTGCGTCGTGCCCTGAATGGTGCCATTGAACCTGCCCGCCAGATCGCCCTGGAAATGCAGCAGCGAAATGTGGATGTGGTGCTCCTCGCGGCACGAGGAACATCGGATCACGCGGCGCTCTATGCCCAGTATCTCTTTCAATATCTCAACGGCATTCCTGTAGCGCTCGCTACCCCTTCACTTTTTACGCTCTATGGAGCCTCGCTCCGGCTAGGGAAAGCTCTGGTCATCGGTATCTCGCAGTCCGGCGAATCTCCTGATATCGTTGAAGTGGTTGCGCGAGCGCGGCAGGCGGGCGCGCTGACGGTGGGGATCACGAACCAGGATGGGTCGCCATTAGCCACAACGGCGCAATATACGCTTCTCTGTCACGCTGGTCCTGAGCGCAGTGTAGCCGCAACCAAGACCTATACCACCACCTGCGCGGCTCTTGCCATGCTGGCCGCTTCTATGCCCGGCGGCGAGCTCCTCCGTGAAAGCATTGAGCAGCTTCCAGAGCTTGCCGCCGCCGCGCTTAAAAGCGAGGAGGCAGTCAAGCGCGTGGCCGAACGCTATGTTCACGCTCGCGATTGCGTGGTGTTAGGGCGCGTTTTCCAATATAGCACGGCGCGTGAGATGGCGCTCAAGTTGGAAGAAACGTGTTATGTTGTCTCGACGCCTTTTTCTTCCGCCGATTTCAAACACGGCCCTGCCGCTCTTATCGAACGCGGCTCGCCAGTCATTCTCTTCGCCCCTCCCGGCCCAACCCTCGCCGATTCGCTTGAGCTGCTTCAGTGGCTCCGTGGACGCAACGCGGATTGCCTGGTGATCTCAGAAGACGAGCGTTTGTTGGAACAGGCTACCACGTCTATTCGCCTCACTCTGCCGCCGATAACACGTGGCAGCACAGGCGAGGTGAAGCAGCAGGGCAATCCAACGCAAGAAGGGCAGGCAAGCGTTGCTGAACTGCTTGCGCCGATATCGTATATCATCCCTGGTCAGCTCTTTGCCCAGTATCTCGCGCTCTACAAGGAGCTCAATCCCGACCAGCCACGCGGCCTGACGAAAATCACCCATACACGTTAAGAGATCTCCCTACTGTGGGGGAGTTAAAACGCTCCCTGCTCGACCATCGAGATAA
This sequence comes from Chloroflexota bacterium, assembly GCA_030854195.1. GTDB lineage: Bacteria > Chloroflexota > Ktedonobacteria > Ktedonobacterales > Ktedonobacteraceae > JACDAE01. Next base: position 12,663 of record JALYTQ010000123.1, on the reverse strand, counting down.
AGCGCTGCTCCAGCTCGTAGGTGCGCGGGCTGGGCTTGCCGTCGCCAATGATTATATCGTCGATGCGCACAACGGGCGTGATCTCCTTTGACGAAGAGGTGATAAACGCCTCATCGACCTCGGATAGCTCGCTAAGCAGGATCGGGCGCTCCTCGATGGGGAAGCGCCCCTCCGCCAGATCCAGTACGACCTTGCGCGTGACGCCGAGCAGGACGCCGACACCGGGTGTCACCAGCGTATCGCCACGAAAGACGAAGAAGTTGCTGCGTGTCCCTTCCAGCACATGATCGTGCTCGTTGATGAAGAGCGCGTCGCTGGCGTCGCGCCGCGCGGCCTCCTTGAGGGCGCGTATCGCCGCCACATAATTTGATGTCTTGGCCTCGGGCATTGAGCGCTGCAGATAGCTGGTAATCAAGTTGACACCCTTTGCGAAGCGCTCCATGTCATGCTCGGCCAGCGGGGTAATCATTATCGCCAGCACAGGTTTGCCTGCTGGCAGCATGCCATCCTCGCTCTCGCCGCCCGTGACGAGCAGGCGGATAGCCGCGTGCCTGTACGGATTGCGCTCGATCACCTCGTATATGAGATCGTCGATAAACTTGCGCGCATAGGGCAGGTGCAGCTCGATCAATGCTGCCGAGTGGTACAGCCGCTCCACATGGTCATGCAGGTGAAAAGGACGCCGATCGTAGGTGCGCAGCGCTTCGAAGGCGCTATATCCACGCAGTACCGCGACATCGTTGAGCGAGATCGTCGCCTCGTTGGGATGCAGCCAACGCCCATCAACGTACCAGAGAGCATTTGTATCCATTTTATCTTAGCAACCTTCCAGTTTTTTAGCATACGCCGTTTGTATAATCCCAATCATCCTTCATCTCACGTCCCCATTATACACGCAACTTCCGCTCCCTGAGCCATTCCACCACAGCATCAGGAAAACGCATGCAAATTTTGCAATCGTGACAGGATCGTGACCGAAATTCTCTAACCAGCCGACCCTTATCTCCGTATATTGATATGTAGACGTAATCATAAAGATGCGCTACGACAGAGCACAACACGCGTATACATTACCACCCGTCCAGTGGAGGCGACTGGACAGATGGGGTCGATGTTGTTCATCTGCCCCCTGAGTAAGCTAACGTCCTTCGCGAAGGACAGCGCAATACACCGAAGAGAGTTGCAAAGGAGAAACAGTTATGACACAGACAGATCCCAATACCTCGAATATCGAGCAGAAAACTGGCTATGGCGTCGAAGAGTTGCAGGTCATGGGCGAGCAGTTGCTCACCAGGGTTCGCGAGGTTTTTCACGAAGGCAACGTGCGCCGCGTGATTATCAAGCAAGATGGTCGCACCCTGCTGGAGATCCCGCTGACCGTCGGCGTTGCTGGCGTCGTCCTGGCACCGGTCTGGGCCGCTATCGGCGTCCTGGGTGCCCTGATCGCGCAGTGCTCGATCGAGGTCGTGCGCAACGATGCACCTGCCGAAGCGGTGAAGGATGTCGCCGAGAATGTGGTAAATCCTTTCACTACCCCCGAGAATCCTACCGGCCTCTAGCCATTAATGGGTAGACGATTCTCAGGCCAGGGTCCGCATGTATACTTTTGCGGACTCTGGTTTTATTTTGCCTCGCACCATTTCCCCTTTCACCGTACCATAAATAAAATACCTGATATATAATGACTGGGACGCCCTATACAGGCATATTTCAAAGTGAAAGGTGGTTCTGCAATGCCAGTACCAACACCTAAACAGCTCGACGGATACGAAATGGCCCCCTCATCTATCATGGCGGCACTTGAGGGGCTGGATGAGGCACAGATACGACAGACACCGGCAGAGAACGAGTGGAGCATTCACGAGATCGTCATCCATCTGGCAGATAGCGAGGCGGTAGGCTACATACGACTGCGCATGGCTATTGCCGAAGACAATCCACTCCTCCCAGTCTACGCAGAGGCAGCGTGGGCGCAGCGCCTGAAATACGACGCGCAGGCGCGTGGACTGGCACTGGCGCTTTTCGCCAACTTGCGTGCCGCCAGCGCAGCGCTGCTGCGCGCACTTCCAACGGAAGAGTGGGAGCGCGTCGCTACCCACCCGGAACGCGGCAGGATGAGCGTCTGCGATCTCTTCGAACTCTACTCCGAGCATGGCGAGATTCACCTGCAACAGATCGAGCACATCAAACAAACATTCAAGGCATAGGCGGGATAGGGGAGGGAACATATGTCGAATACGATGGCGGCACGGGCGGCTCGCGCCAACAGGCTGCGTCAGGTCTATACGTTGCTCGCGCTGGGCGTGGTCTTCATCCTGGCGGCGCTTATCCTGCGTCCAGACCCTTATCGCTTTCCCGCTGGCGTCCTGCTCTTTGGTGCTGGCATGCTGGTCGCCACGCTGCTCTATCCGCTACGCCTGGGCATCGCGGGCTGCCTGACAACGGCGCTGGGCGTTGCGGTATTTCTTACGTTCAAGCATATTATTCCGGGCAACCTGGTGCTGGCCTTCTATATTCTGGCGATCGGCGTTGGCCTGCTGGGCATCGCGCTCCTGGCACGCAAGGGCTATATTGGCAAGGGCGCACTCTCGCCAGCGCTTATCGTGCTGCTGGTGGGCATCGTTGAGATCCTGCTACCCTTGAACCTTACGCCGCCCAACTTCGTGCTCTTTATGCTCTCGCTCTGGCTGCCGGGCATCGGCCTGCTCGTCGTTGGCATCGCTTATCTTTTTAGCAATGCCCGCTCTTATCCCTCTTGAGGCGAACGCGGAAAGCGCTCCAGGGCGAACGGCTGGATGATTTCTGGCGTCCTTCCACCTATAATCAATTCGGCAATGCTTCGTCCGCTGATGGCGCTGAGCAGGACACCGAAGCTGGAATGTCCAACGGCCAGCGCGACGTTCTCCCAGCCGGGTGCTGCTCCCAGGATAGGAGCGTTGTCCAGCGTGGTGGGACGCAGCCCGGCCCATACGCGTTCTACCGCGCAGTGTTGCAGTTCTGGCATCAGCTTCAAGGCCCAATTTAGCAGCCAGAACATGCCACCAGCCGTAACGCGTGCATCGAAGCCGACAGCTTCTTTCGTTGCTCCGACGATCAGCGTGCCATCTTTCTTCGGCGCGAGATAGATGCCTTTGCCAATGACTATATGATTGACCGTCGGCACGGGCTGGCGCAGGGAGAGCAACTGACCACGCTGCGGCTCGACGGGAAGGATGAGGTTGAGCCATTGACCACATTGAGCTGCCCAGGCACCTGCGGCAATGACGAGATGGTCGCATGGAATACTTTCTCCTCGCTCGGTCGTAACACTCACGACTCTGCCACCACTATGCTGAATGGCAGCGACGGCGCGGCGAGGGGAGAGCGTGGCACCGTAGCTGGTCGCGGCTTCTGCCAGCGCCTCTACCACACGCTGAGCGCGCACCTGCCCCTCGTTGGGAAGCCAGAGCGCGCCACAGATATCAGCAGCGAGACGAGGTTCGCGCCGCCGCGTCTCCTCTGCGTTGAGCAACTCGACGGCGAGTCCGGCGGATTGACAGGAGGCAACCCACGGTTGCAGCTTGCGCAGGCGCGCTTCGTGCTGAACGATGCGCAACGTGCCGCTCTGCTCGTATTCGAGATCGATTCCGGTGGCCTCTTCCAGTTCCGTCGCCAGTTCTGTAAATAGCGCCTGACCAGCAAACAGGAGGCGATTGTACGCATCCATCTTCGCGAGCGGCTTCCAGAGTGAGAAAAGTCCCGCCGCCGCTCCCGACGCCTGCGCGCCAATCTCGCCACGCTCCAATACAGTCACGGCCATGCCGCTCTTCGCCAGGTAGTACGCGATTGAGCAGCCAATGATGCCACCTCCGACGACCACAACAGGCCATGAAGATTTCACCTCTGACCTCCGCATACGCTAAAGCTTCACAACCTGGAGGATATTTCCCTCCACCAGGGGCATGCCTTTGCGCGCGCGTGGGAAGGCTTTGATCTCGCTCCCTCTGACAGCCGTCGTCTGCTCTCCGCTCGCGCTGGACGCGGTGAAGAGCAAGTAATCCTCTTCGACGACCGGCATGGTCAGGAAGATGCGCTCTTTTCCCGTCAGCTCGGTTGTAACCACGCCAGCGGTGGCGCGGCCTTTTTGCGGATACTGTCCAAGAGGAACCTTCTTCACCAGATTACTATCCGTCACGACCAGCAGGCTTGCGATACCCACTTGTTCGCTATCCAGGTACGCGGCGCTGACCACGGTCGCGCCCTTGCCCAGCGCTATGGCGGCGACGCCCTGGCCGACGCGTCCCTGTGCGCGCAAGACCTCGTCGCTGAAGCGCAGCGTCTGCCCGGTATCGCTCGTCACAAGATACTCGCCATTGCCACGCGAGAGCAGCGCCGCGACGACGCTATTGCCATCGGCTAGCTTGATATCCTGCAGGCCATCGACATCGGCGGTCTTATACTCGCTCAAGGGCGACTTCTTGACCTTGCCGAGCTTGCTGAAGGTGACAAGATAACGGTCCTCGTCGTAGGTCTCGACTGGTAAGACCGCGACGATCTCTTCGCCCGTACCCAGTTCCAGCAGCTTGCGCACTGGTTCGCCTTTGGCGGAGCGCGTGCCCACTGGAATGCGATGCGTGGCTATCTGAAAGACACGGCCATTGGCGGAGAAGCAGAGCAGGTAGTCCTGCGAGGTCGTGGCAATGATCTGACGTAGTTGCTCATCTCCGCGTACAGGTGTATAGACTCCGGTGCCATTCTTGCCCTTCGCTTTGAAGGCATCGGCGGGCAGCGCTTTCAACGTCTTGCCTCGGGTAAAGGCAATGGTCATTGGCTCGCGCTCGTGCAGGCTCTCGACGACGGTGACGGGTGAATGCACCTGCTCCTCGGTGTCGATAACAGTGCGCCGCTCATCGCCGAATTGCTTAATCAGTTGCTGCATCTCCTTTTTGAGCAGGGTGAGCAGCACCTTGCGATCTGAGAGCAGGTTCTCCAGTTCACTAATGCGCGCCTGCAATTCTTCTTTTTCCTTCGCGTACTTCCCTGCGTCCAGGCGCGTCACCTGGGCCAGCGTCATGGAGGCGATCACATCGGACTGAATGGCGGTCAGCTTGTAGCGCGTCTCGATCTCTTTGCGGGCGGCTGCGCGGTCCTCCGCCTGCTGAAATATTCTGACGATCTTCTCGGCGTTGGCGGAGCCAATAATCAGTCCCTCGACGACGTGCAGGCGCTCGCGGGCCTTGCGCAGATTAAACTCGGCCCTGCGCGTGAGCACATCGATCTGGTGCGCGTTCCAATAGTTGAGCAGTTCGAGCATGCCGGTCTGCCTGGGCTGGCGAGCGGCCTGCATAGGCGATCCGAAGAGGAAGACCATCTGGAACGAGAGCGCGATCTGCAGATCCGTCTCGGTATAGAGTTGCGAGAGCGCCTGGGCGGCATCAGCGTCCTTGCGCAGGTCAAGCACGATACGCATCCCCTTCTCGGTGTCGCTCTCGTCGCGCACATCGGGCATCAGTCCTTCGAGCTTACGCGCATTGATAGCCTTGACGATCGAGGCTTTGACCCTATCCCTGCCGATGGGGGGAATCTGTGTGACGATCAGCGAGCGGCTGCGCGGTGTCTCTTCGAGGCGCACCTCCGCTCGGACGGTGATGCGTCCCTTGCCCGTGGTGAAGTAGTCCTTGATGCTATCGGAGCCGATAATACGCCCGCCCTGCGAGAAATCAGGTCCGGGAATATAGGTCATCAGTTGTTCGACGGTCATCTCGGGACGATCGAGCAGAGCAATACAGGCGCGCAGCACCTCACCCAGATTGTGCGGCGGAATATTCGTCGAGAGGCCCACGGCGATTCCGCTCGAAGGATTGACGATCGGCGGAATGCGACCAGGTAGATAATCTGGCTCGACGACCTTCGGGTCCTGCTTGTAGGTGGGGTGCAGCGGAACGGTGTCCTTCTCCATATCGGCCATCAGCGCCTCAGCCAGAGGCGAGAGGCGCATCTCGGTATAGCGATACGCGGCGGGAGCATCGCCATCCTCGCTGCCCATGTTCCCCTGTCCCTCGATCAGTGGGTAGCGCATCGTGAAGGGCTGAGCCATACGCACGGCGGCTTCGTAGACGGAGGTATCGCCGTGGGGATGATAGTTGCCCAGGATCAGGCCCACGATCTCGGCGCTCTTGACCGTCGTGCGGCTGGAGAGATAGCGCCCCTCGCGCATACCCGCCAGGATGCGACGTTGCACCGGCTTCAATCCGTCACGCGCATCAGGCAGAGCGCGATCGGTCACAACGGAGAGGCCATAGGTCGCAAACGCCTGCGCCATGATAACAGAAAAATCTTCCCGGACAATGCCGGTCTCTACAAGTTCTTCGGGTGAACGCGCCATCTCTCTTTACACATCCAGTTCTTTTACTTTGCGCGAATGCTCGGCGAGAAACGCGCGGCGTCGCTCCGCATTCTTATCTTCCATTAACTCAGTTACCAGCTTTGCCGCCAGCACGCCGTCCTCCATCGTCACACGCTTTAAGACGCGGCGGGCGGGATCGAAGGTCGTGTCGCGCAACTCTTTGGGATTCATCTCGCCAAGACCTTTGAAGCGCTTGAACTCCAACCCCTGCGCGTCGGGACGCGTGCGGATGAAATGCTCACGCGCCTCGTCATCCAGCAGCCAGAGCAGCTTGCCTTTGTACTTTACCGAATAGAGCGGCGGGCAGGCGATATATACGTGGCCGCGGTCGATCAGGTCGCTAAACTCTTGATGGAAGAGCGTCAGAAGCAGGCACTGAATGTGCAGTCCGTCCACATCGGCATCGGTCGCGATAATCACGCGATTGAACTTGAGGCGGCTGGCATCGAAGACATCGCGTGTCCCTGTCCCCAGCACATTGATGATCGTGCGGATCTCCTCGTTCTCGACGATGCTCTTCAGATCGGCCTTGGCGACGTTCAGCGGCTTGCCCTTCAGTTTGAGCACGGCCTGGAACTCGGAGAAGCGTCCCTGACCCGCGCTGCCGCCAGCAGAGTCGCCCTCCACGATAAAGAGTTCTGCCCGCGAAGGATCGTTCGTGTTGCAGCGCAAAAACTTCTTGGAGAGCGTCGTATCGATCAGCTCGCCATTCTTCTTGTTGCCAGCGCGGGCCAGCTCCTCCACCAGTTGCGCCTCATTGCGGGCCTTCTGCATCTGCAGGATCTTCTTTAGCCAGTCCTTGCCCGCCACAGTATTGCTCTCGAACCAGTCCTTCAGCCCCTCGTCGACGATCGAGCGCACAATGCCCTCTACGGCTGCATTGTTCAGGCGATCCTTCGTCTGGCCCTGGAACTGCGGATTGGTCAACTTGACGGAGATCACCACGTTCAGACCCTGCTGAATTACCTCCGGCCTGAAGCCATCTTTCTCGCGACTCTTGATGACGCCCAGCTTCACGGCGTAGTCGTTGATAACCTTTGTCAAAGCGGCCTTGAAGCCGGTCTCGTGTACGCCGCCATCGCGTGTACGCACGGCATTGGCGTAGCTGTACATCGTGATCTTATAACCGGTGGTTGGCTGCAGCGCTACCTCGACACGCACATCGTCCTTCTCTTTGGTGATGCCGATAACATGTTTGAAGAGCGGCGTATTGGTGCTCGCGGTCAGCTCGCGCACATAGTCGGGCAGGCCATCGCGCGAATAGAAAAGGCGCATCATCTGCTCGTCGCGCTCATCGTCCCAGGCGTCCAGGTGGAAGGAGACGCCGCGATTGAGATAGGCCGACGCGTTCAGTCGGCTTTCGACGGCCTCCAGCGCGTAGTACGCCTCGGGATCGAAGATCGAGCGATCGTATAACCAGCGCAACTGCGTGCCGTGCAGCTTCGAGTCGCAAGGCACAACATGATATGGCAGCGCGGTGCCGCGACTGAACGCCTGCGTGAACTGCTGACCGTCCTTCCAGATGGTCAGTTCCAGCTTCTCGGAGAGCGCGTTAATGACTGTCGAGCCAACGCCGTGCAGGCCACCAGCGGTCTTATAGGCACCCTCGGAAAACTTGCCGCCCGAATGCGGGACCGTCAGAATCACCGTTGCCGCCGGGAGGTAGTCTCCCTGGTAGAGCATGGCATCAAACGGCATGCCACGGCCCTCGTCGCGCACCGTTACCCAGCCCTCGCGATCAATGCGCACCCAGATATGTTTCCCAAAACCAGCCACCGCCTCATCGACAGAGTTATCCAGCGCCTCCCAGATCAAATGCACCAGGCCAGAGGTAGACGTAGAACCGATGTACATTCCCGGACGGTGGCGGATCGCAGCAATTCCCTCCAACACCTGAATATCAGCCGCCGAATAGGCTGCGCCAGTCTGCTTTTTTGTCTTCGTTAGCGTCTTCTCCTCCGGCTGCGCGGAGCTCTTTTCCCTCTGAGTATGTTCTTTTGCAAAAAATGATAGCTGCCCCTGCACCATATCAGACTCATCTTGTATGGGCAAAGAGCCTTTGGGGGAACGCGACATCTTCCGTATACCTCATTTCAGATTGCTTTGCATTGTACTTTTCAGGATACAGCCTTCTTCCAGGAAAGTCAATATGATTCTGGACCAAAAGTTCTAACCTATAAAGACGCTTCTCAGGCGGTATATCGCCCATATATCTTTTCTTTCTGTACCGATAACTAGCGGTAAGCCTCGTCTATTCCCTTTGAATGTATACATGATGGAACGAAGAAAACTCATCATTCGCATATCTTCCATTACTCTAGTACTTTTCCTTTACCCATATTTCCACTCCATGCCTATACGCGCTCTCTACTTTCTCTTTATTCACATCATTTTCATAGAAGGGTTGTAATTTTTATCATACTCAATTATAATTAATTTAATTGTCATATACTCTCTCATTGTTTACGTTTATTCTCATTTCAAGAAGGAAGGATTTTAGAGGGTTATGCCTCGCCCGCCTAAGCATGTTTCGCCAGGTACCCTGGGAGGGCGCATCAGAGCCGCTCGTGAACGCCTTCAGCTTTCGTTAGCAGATGTCGCCGAAGGACATTATAGTACCAGCCTGATCTCACAAATAGAGCGCAACAGGGCCGATCCGTCTTCCGAGAGCCTGCGCTTCCTGGCAGAGCGGCTGCAACTCCCATTCGAAGACCTGGAGGCACTGGCACAACAACATCGCACCACCGAGAGCGAGCCGCGCGACTGTAAAACCTATGAAGAATTACGTATAGAAGCTACCCAATTGCTGAACGAGAAAAAGTTCTGTGACGCGCTTACTCTTCTCTCTACTATCCCTCTCTCACAGGCACCGACTCAGCTGCGCTGGCGTCTTGTCGCGTTGCGTGGACATGCCTATTTTGAGCAACGCAAATTTATGAAGGCGCAACAAGACTTTCTCTACGCGCTTGACGAGGATTTCAACGCCGAGCCTCTCCCAATCGATCTGCAGCAGGAACTTCTGCTCCTGCATCTGCATCTTGCTGAGACGCATCGCGCCTTGCAGCAGAATGAAGAGGCGCTTGACGAGTATGCCATCACCTTGCAAATGATTAACTCCGAGACACCTGCTGGCTACGCTGCCGAGGCGAACTGGTGTATGTCCCTGGTGGTCCTGGAGGCCAACAAGAAGTACACTACATCCGATACGACCGCGAAATGCCGCGCTCTACGTAAAGCCCTTGAGCATGCCGAGAATGCACGCTTCCTGTATCGTTCGATCGGCGAGCAGCTGCGCGCCGCCGCCGTTACTTGCCAGGTGGCACATATAGAACAGATGCTGGGCAACGTCGAACGCGCCCGCGCCTATCTGGAAGAAGTCCTTTCCACCTGGTCATCCGACGCACAGTCTTCTTCCCTCCTGGTCGATAAACATCGCCTGCGCGAGGAGGCGAACGCGATCTCGGCAGCCGCCTGCGCGCTCGCTGGCATCGAACTCGAAGCAAAGAACTTTCCGGCGGCGCGCCGCTATGTCAATCAAGCACTGGAGGCCAGCCACAAGAGCTATAAGCTCAGACGCGCCGATGCCTATGTCATGCTCGGTCGCATATTGGAGGCAATCAATCCAGACGATGCAGCGGTGGCGGAGTCGTTTCGCTGCGCCACTCTGGAACTGGCCGATACTCACCGTATCGCGGCACGCATCAGCGCGCATGTGCGCCTGGGCCATCACCTGCTCAGAATAGGCAAGATCGCCGAGGGCGAAGATGAGTTGGAGAAGGCACACTATCTCTCGACTCTGGTATCTAGCGGCCCTCCTACCTCTGGGGAAGATTCTACCCTGTTCTAAATGGTATACTATACCAGAGATTGTTCCTAAAAATTTCTATAGAGATATATGGGTAAGACTATGATGAAACCAGTTACGGGCCAGTATGAGTGCCAGCACCGCTCTGGTATAGGGCTCGACTACTTTACTTCCCGCGTCGATCGGCTCATCGTCCAGGCGAATGGACGCTTCGCACTGATCGTGCAGGAGCACAGCCGCGTGTCGAACGCCGCCCAATCCTTTATCAGCGGACAACAGCCAACGACAGCTGCGCCCGAGGTACGCCGCGAGGGGAGCTATACGTTGCAAAATACTGCCCTCTGGCTCAATTTTGACGATGGAACACAGGAACAGGGCCAGCTCTCCTGGAACGGGGACGGCGTGCAGATCGGCAAAAACTTCTTCACCAAGGTCTCTGACTCGACGCTCTTGCCACCCACACACCGCATGAAACAGGACATGGATGATATCACCAAAGGGCTGAAGATTGCTGGCGCGATCGGCGGCATGGCGATGAAGGCGGCGAAGACGATCAATGAGACGATCCAGGCGACAAAGGAACCAGGCATCGGCGCACAGCCGCAACAGGGTCCACAAAATTCACAAAGCCCACAGTCACCCCCGGCCCAACCAGCGCAGCCACCGTATCAGCCGCAACAGCAATATCCCCGTCAGCCCGCGCCGTACCAGCCGCCAGCCCAGACACCACCAGTTCAGCCGCCCACGCAACAGACGGCTCCGGGACAGGTCAGCGCGCTCTACTGCGACCAGTGCGGCGCTCTCACACGTCCAGGCAAACGCTTCTGCAACAACTGCGGCGCACGCCTGTTATAGAGTTCACTTTGTTGTCGGCTGCTCCTTCATCAGAAATTCGTAGGCGGCAATAATGCGTTGCATCTGCCGCTGATCGCCGCCGCGATCGGGATGATGGCGCTTGGCGAGCGAGCGATAGCGCCGCTTGATCTGCTGCGGCGTCGCATTCGGTGGCAAGCCTAATACCGAGAGCGCCTGCTGGCGCTGGACAAGGGTACGCGCGGGATTGCCATTGCTGTGCCAGATCGTGCGCGCACTTACACGCAAAATATCCCACAGCAGGCCAACAAACGTTTTGGGTGGTCGTGAACTCATTTTGTTTTCCAGATAGGCTAAGCGCTCTTGTTTCTTTCTACTACTATACGCCATTTGTCGCTTCTACACAACAAGGTACAGAGAAAAATTCGTGGCGAACAATGGAAGCAGGGCAGCTACTTCTTCTCCACAGACGCATTCCACCGCCCGATACACATAGGGTGAAACTGAAAGACGACCTCAAGCGTGAAACACCTGACAGCTACTACCGTTGCTATAGTTTATTATTTTCTATCCATAGTCAGAAGAGCTATACTCAAAAAGACGTACACATCTGTAAGGAGGTGGTATTTATGGCCACAGAAGCTCAGGCAAAGAGCACAGACAAGAAGCAGTCAGCGGGATCGAAGTCGGGCCTTTTGCAAACAGCGGAAAAGGATGTGAAACCAGTACAGTTGTTTCTCAACAAGTTCAATAACGACTGGGTGATGAACCTCTCCGGCATCGTCGCCTATAACTTGCTCATGTCGATGCTACCCATTGCAATCGCGCTGCTTGGTATTCTCGGTCTGTTCTTGAATCCGGATGTGGTGAATAACATCACGGGCCAGATTGCCAAGGCTATACCAAGTTCCGGTTCGCAATCTTCGGGAACACAACAGGCCCTGGAGCTGGCACTCAATCAATTACACAAAGACGCCGGTATTATCGTTGTTATCGCTATTCTTCTGGCGCTCTTCGGCGGCTCGCGTCTGTTCGTAACATTAGAAGGCATCCTGGATCTTCTCTATCGCGTGCGACCGCGCCCGGTGATAAAACAGAATCTGGTCGCGCTTATGATGTTGGTGCTGTTCATCGTGCTCATTCCGATAATGGTCTTCGCGGCAGCTGCACCTTCGTTTGTCCTTTCGGTCCTGGGCAACTCGCCGCTGAAGAACATACCCGTTATCGATAGCATCGTCAGCCCCGGCGGTCAAATCGGTGTGACGATAGCCGGTATCGTCAGCGGGCTAATTGTAGCATTCGTTCTGTTCGAGGCAATCTACTTTATTGTACCCAACCAGCACATCAGCTGGCGCAATAGCTGGCGCGGCGCAGTCGTCGCCTCTATTCTGCTGAATGTGTTCCTGGTGGCTTTCCCGTTTTATGTCGCCCATTTCCTCGGTGGCTACGCAGGTCAGATTGGCTTTGCCGTGATCCTCCTCATTTTCTTCTACTACTTCGCGGTTATCCTCCTGCTCGGTGCCGAGGTCAATGCCTACATCTTCGAGAAGGTGCAGCCACTACCAAACGATCTGGTGACGTTTGTTAGCACGATGGGCGGCAAGCTCAATCGCGATATTCCCAGCAGCGAGGCACCTTCACATACGAATACAGCTCCGAC
>JALYTQ010000122.1 GCA_030854195.1 Chloroflexota bacterium | reverse complement strand
TTGGTTAGAGCGCCACGTTGACATCGTGGAGGTCACAGATTCGAGTTCTGTATCGCCCACCCTAAGAAAAGAGACAGCTTTCTTTGATGAAGCTGTCTCTTTTTTATCTACTCAGTCCTTGCGAGCACCAAAAACGTGAGGAGTCCCGAGAAAAGACAACACATCCCCCTTGACATACGCTTCAGATTCAGTATACTTACTTTAGAGACCGATCGGTCTCAATTTATATCTATTTCTCTTGATGGTCAAAAAGAGGTTATCATCTACAAGCCTTCAGAGATGAAAGGAACACACTATGAGCGATGTTCAGGCGGAACGCAGGCGCACGATTACCTGGGAAGATCCAACGGCTGCCGTGCAAAAGGGCAAGACGATGAGCGGCATAGAGTATCTCAGGGCGCTGGCGTCAGGCGAGCTGCCGTCTCCACCCATAGCAAACCTTATCGGGATGTGGATGGTGGAAGTGGACGAGGGGCGCGTCGTGTTCGCGGCAAAGCCTGCCGAGTATCAGTATAATCCGCTGGGCACCGTGCATGGTGGCATCGCGGCAACCCTGCTCGATTCCGCGATGGGCTGCGCCGTTCAATCGATGCTCCCTGCTGGCACTGGTTATACGACACTTGAGCTGAAAACGAACTATCTGCGCGCGATGACGAGCAGGACCGGCGTGGTGTACTGCGAGGGCAAGATTATCTACATCGGAGGCCGCGTGGCGACCGCCGAGGGTCGCCTGACCGACGCTTCCGGCAAGCTCTACGCTCACGGCACAACGACATGTATAATATTGCGCCCTTGACGAAAAGAGTCATCCCAGCTTGCCAGGATGACTCTTTGTTACTCTCTTTCAACTAGGCGTGCGGCAAGATCGGCAAATTCATGCCCTCGTCACGTGTGCGGTGGAAGCCAGCGGTCTCTTTGATGCCGCCCTCGGGATAGATGAGGCGCGCCTCACGCTCAGGGAGCAGGCTCGCGACCTCTTTGAGCACGGCGTCGAGGAATTGATCCTCGGGCACCGTCTTGATTACCTCGCCCTTGCGGAAGATGACGCCCTTGCCCTTGCCGCCTGCCAGTCCGACGTCGGCGTCGCGCGATTCGCCAGGACCGTTGACGACGCAGCCCATGACGGCGACGTGGATGGGCGTCTGCACCTTCGCCAGGCGCTTCTCAACCTCGTTCGCAACGCTGATTACGTCGATCTCGACGCGTCCACAGGAGGGACAGGAGACGAAGGTGACGCCGCGATTGCGCAGCTCCAGCGAGCGCAGAATCTCGTACGCAACGGGAATCTCTTCCTCCGGCTCGGCGCTCAGGCTGACGCGGATGGTATCGCCTATCCCGTCGGCCAGCAGCAGGCCCAGGCCAATAGAGGACTTCACCGAGCCAGAGACCAGCGTCCCGGCTTCCGTAATGCCGAGATGCAGCGGATAGTCCGAGCGCTGCGAGAAGCGACGATACGCCTCAACGGCGGTCATGACCGCCGACGATTTCAGCGAGACATCGATTTCGTGATAATCCAGCTCCTCACACCAGCTAACATATTCCAGCGCCTTCGTCACCATGCGCTCAGCCAGATGCTCGCGCTCCTTGCGCCGCGCCTCGGCAGGATCGCTGCGCTCCAGCGTCCCATCATCGCGCAGGCGCACCTGGATGCGCTGCATCTGCGCCATCTTATCGAGCGCGTCGATCGAACCAGAGTTCACGCCGATGCGCATGGCCGTCCCGTGCTCTTTGGCAGCTTTGACGATCTGCTCCAGCGACTTGCGCCCGTTGAGCAGATTACCGGGATTGATGCGCACCTTGTCGATACCCTGCTTGATCGCTTCCAGCGCCAGCGCGGGATTATAGTGAACATCGGCAACGAGAGGAATGTGAATACGTCGCTTGATCTCACCGAGCACAACGGCGTCTTCCATCTCAGGGACCGCGACGCGCACGATCTCGCAGCCGACATCTTCGAGACGATAGATCTGCGCCAACGTACTTTCTACGTCGCGCGTATATGTGGTGGTCATCGATTGCACGCTAATTGGTGCATCGCCACCGATCGCTACATTACCAACATGAATCTGTCGCGTTTGTCTGCGCATACTAAAACTACTCCATTTCGCTCCCTTTGTACATTTCACTTAGAAAAATGGGCAAAGCAAGCAGGATTATTACATTGCTATATGAAGCCCTTCGCGCTACCGTTCCGGGCATTGCTTGATTAAAATTTCTGACTACTATTAAGATGCGCCCGCTGTGCAAAGCGGGGAAAGGCAAATCAGGAGCGGCGTGTGTGAAGCTCTCGCGTCGTCTTGCGCGCCCACGCACACGCCTCCAATATCATCGTCACATCAGGCTGCGCGACCGATTGGTGGCGCTCCAACACGCTCTCTATGAGCTGCGGGATCTCTAAAAAGCCAATTTCGCCCGCCAGGAAGAGCTCAACGGCCTCCTCATCGGCTCCGACCAGGGCACAGGGATAGGTGCCACCGCGTTCGCCCGCTTCCAGCGCGAGGCGGAAGCAAGGAAAGCGCTCGCGGTCCAGATCCTCGAAATTGAGACGCGCCAGATCGGCCCAGCGCAGTTCGCGAATGAAACTGCTATCCTCGTTATGCAAACGACGCGGATAGGCCAGAGCGTTCATAATCGGCAGGTGCATACTCGGCAAGCTCGCCTGCATCTTGATCGATCCATCGACAAACTCGACCATCGAATGAATGATGCTCTCGGGATGGACCACAACGTCTATGCGCTTATAGGGCACATCAAAGAGCCAGCGCGCTTCGAGAACCTCTAATCCCTTGTTCATCAAAGTCGCCGAATCAATAGTAATTTTAGGACCCATGCGCCAGGTGGGATGAGCCAGCGCCTGTTCAACCGTCACGGCCTGCAGGTCTTGTAGGGTTGAGTGACGGAACGGTCCACCTGAAGCGGTCAGGAGCAGGCGTCTGATATCCTGGCTATCTTCGCCGCGCAGGCATTGCCAGATCGCGCTGTGCTCGCTATCGATGGGTAGGACCGAGACGCCAGCTCGCTGCGCCGCCTGCATCACCAGGTGCCCCGCCATCACCAGCGTCTCTTTGTTTGCCAGGGCGATAGTTTTGCCTGCGCCAATCGCCGCCAGCGTTGGCTTGAGGCCCTTCAGACCCGAGGTAGCGGCCACCACAATATCGGCTTCAGGATGCGTCGCGACCTCCAACAGTCCCTGCTCGCCGAGAACCACTCCCGGCAGGGCGGCCAGAGCCTTCTCCTCAACGCCAGGCGTATCGGCGAAACAAGTGACCAGGGATGGCTGAAACTCCTGTACCTGCTTCGCCAACAGCTCCACATTGCTGCGAGCCGCCAGCGCAACGACCTTGAAAGAAGCGGGGAAGCGCCGCACCACGTCGAGCGTCTGCCGACCAATCGAACCTGTACTTCCGAGTAAAGCAATACGTTTAGTAAACGTAGTCATGTTTATTTAACCTGTGGGCATTATCCCCGTCGCCCTTTCAAGAGTAGGCAAGCAAGAGATGTATCCCTCCTCCAGATTATAGCACTACTAGACCAACAACACATTCGCGTAAAAGGTGCAAGAATATTTTAATGAAAAAATTGCGCAAATATATACACCACGATCACAGCAAATAGAAGGCTATCGATGCGATCAAGCATACCACCATGACCCGGCATGATCTGACCACTATCTTTCACATGCGTCTGACGCTTGATCAGCGACTCGGCGAGGTCGCCCAGCGTCGCTGCCATGCCGATCAGCACGCCCAGCAGGATTGCGAAGTACCAGGGCACGTGCAGCGGCACAACGGCCAGCACAAGCGCGGCGGTAATAGAGAGCACGAGTCCGCCCACAACGCCCTCCCACGTCTTGCCGGGACTGATCTCCGGTGCCAACTTATGGCGTCCGAAATAGCGCCCACTGAAGAACGCGGCGGCATCGAAACCCCACACGCCCAGCAGCACCACAAGCAACCACCACACGCCCGTTGGTAGCGTCACCGCGCCGCTGCCCTGAAACGTCGCTGGCGTATATCCGCGCAAGAGCAACATAAAGCTCGTGGGCCAGCCCAGGTAAAGGGAGATCGCCATTGTCAAGGCCCAGTCGACCATTGCTCCATCAAGCCGTTTGCGAAAGAACAACCAGGAAAACGAGACAAGCAGCGAAACGCCAAGGCTAATCTCAATAATCGAAAGTCTATATGAAGGAAACATCGCGGCGATAAGAAAGAGTATGCTCAGGACAAAACTGATCCAGACGAGTGGGCGATACCCAACGTGCAGCAACATATTGTGTAATTCCACCGTCCCCAGCAACACCACCAGCGCGAGGGCAACAAAAGCAAGCCAGCCGCCGAACCAGACAAACACTAAAACAACAGGCATAGCGATGGCAGCGGTCAGCCAGCGCTGACCGACGGACTGGCCTTGCTTCTTGACCTTTTCAGGTTCGGGCATACCCGATTGTATATTCTGTTCACTGGCACCTTGCAAAAGATTACCATCCTCTTCGCAACGGAGAGAACACGTGTACTAAACGTTTCTAAGAAATGTTGCCAAACGGTGACAACACATGTCAAGTATCTTCTTTTCACTGCTGTCGACGTATGCTAGAATATGACGTGAAAGCACCTTTTCAACTCAATACTGTTTGCAGGTTCCAAGGTAAATCGGTTCCTTGAGTAAAAACAGTACCGTGTTTACGATACACGATGACTGTATCGAATGCTTTCACGTAATCCCCAATTCCCGCTTGCGGGCAGGGGATAGAGGCGGTGGCAGTCCCGCCAGTGGGTGCTCCCACAAACTGAGCAATGCTTGTCATTGTTTGGGTGAACTGTGAAGTCCGTCTCTCTATGTATCAGAGAGTAGGAAGTATCCTGACTTTCTTACTCTCTGATACGTATTTCATTACTCTGGAGACACAAGACGACCGAAGCGGCGTTGGCGTTGCTGAAAGCTTTCCAGAGCCGCGAGCAGATCCTCACGTCCAAAATCGGGCCAGAGCGTCGGCGTCGCATAGTACTCGCTGTACGCCGATTGCCACAGCAGGAAGTTACTGACACGCATCTCCCCAGCAGTACGAATTACCATATCCGGATCGGGCAGATCGCGCGTGTACAGGTAGGAGCTAATGAGCTCTTCTGTAATAGTCTCAAGAGGGCGTCCATCCGCGACAATCTGCCGTATAGCATCCACAAGTTCGGCGCGTCCACCGTAATTAAAACAGACATTCAGGCCGACGCGGGTGTTGTTGCGCGTCAGTTCTACTGAATCCTGCACAGCCTTTTGAATGTCGGGCGAGAGATCTTGTAGCCGACCAAGATGGCGCAGTCGCACTCCATCGCGATGTAACTTCTCCAGATCCGAGCGGATCGTCTCCCAGAAGAGACGCATCAGGCCATCAACTTCACTGCGTGGTCGTCCCCAATTCTCGGTTGAAAAAGCATACACACTGAGCATCTCGATATTTTCATCAGCTGCACACTCCACGACACGCCGCAGGGCATTCACGCCCGCTTTGTGTCCAGCCAGGCGTGGTAGATGGCGCTGTGTAGCCCAGCGCCCATTGCCATCCATAATAATGGCAATGTGGCGTACCTGGTGCTGCTCCGATGACTGTAACTGTGCCGCCTCTTTCTTCTTAGTTGAAGAGAAGAGATCTTGAATCTTGGCCAACGTTAGACCTCCAGAATCTCCTGTTCCTTGGTCTTCCCGACTTTATCCATCTCATCGATGAAGCGGTCGGTGAGCTTCTGTAGCTTCTCGATGCTACGTTTCAGCTCGTCCTCGGAAACTTCTTTCTTTTTTTCACGATCGCGAAGCTTATCCTGAACGTCCCGTCGCACGTTGCGTACAGCGACCTTGTGTTCGTCCAACTTCTTATGAAGCGTCTTCACCAGGTCGCGGCGTCGCTCCTCGCTCATCGGCGGAACATTCAAGCGGATAACCTGTCCATCATTATTCGGGTTAATACCCAGATCCGACCGCTGGATCGCCTTCTCAATATCGGTCAGCATCTTCTTATCCCATGGCTGAATCACCAGGAGACGGGCCTCTGGGATAGAGATCGTTGCGACCTGATTGATTGGCGTTGGCGCGCCATAGTAATCGACATTGATCCGCTCGATCAGTGACGAACTGGCGCGTCCGGTGCGAATAGCAGCGAGATCCTGTTTCAAAGCCTCGACCGCTTTTTGCATGCGTCTTTCCGCATCTCCCATTAAATCTGCTGTCATAGCCTACCCCTTTTTCTGTGGACGAAAATATTACCCTCAACACGCGACATAGCAGAGAGATGTAACACCTGCTTCACTAAGAACCAGGCTCCTGCACGTCATCTGTAACGAGTGTACCACACTTTTCGCCACGGATAATGGCCTCCAACGCCCCCTCCTGGTGGAGGCTGAAGACGATTATAGGCATGTGGTTGTCCTTACAGAGCGAAAGTGCCGTGCTATCCATGACCTTCAAGCCCATATTCAATGCCTGCATATAGCTGATCTCATCAAACTTATGAGCATGAGCATTGCGCATGGGGTCATCGTCATAGATGCCATCTACTTTTGTCGCTTTGAGTAATACTTCTGCATTCAATTCTACGGCGCGTAAGGCAGCCGCCGTATCAGTGGTGAAAAATGGGTTGCCGCTACCCGCAGCAAGAATAACCACCCGCCCCCGCTCCAGATGCCGCTGGGCGCGGCGGCGGATAAATGGTTCTGCTACGGGCGGCATCTCTATGGCAGTCTGTACGCGCGTGGCCATCCCACGCTTCTCCATCGCATCTTGCATGACCAGTGAGTTCATCACCGTTGCCAGCATCCCTACATAATCGGCGGTGGCACGATCTATGCCCGTGGCGGCAGCATCGGCCCCGCGCCATATATTGCCACCTCCAATGACCATAGCAATCTCTATGCCCAGACTATGCACGCGCAGAACTTCACCTGCGAGACGATGCACCGTCGCGGCATCAATGCCATCTCCCTGCGCTCCTAACGCCTCACCGCTCAGCTTCAGCAAGATACGTCGATACTTCAGCTCAACTGCCATAGCAAACCCTCAACGTCTTCTTACTATTCGCCCAGCTTGAAACGACTGAAGCGCCGCACAACGACGTTCTCACCGGTCTCGGCGATGACTTTGCGCACAAGATCGCCGACCGTCACCGACTCGTCCTTGACCCAGGGCTGTAGCAGCAGAACATGTTCGGCGATGGTCTTCTTGACTTTATTGTCAAGCACTTCCTCACGCCTGGCCTCGGGTACGCGCTCCATCGAGGGATCTTCCGCCGCCTTGCGACGGGCATCCTCAAGTACTTCGGCAGGAACATCCTCGTAGCTCACATACTGCGGCCCCATGCCTGCGATATGCAGAGAGAGCTCATTGGCCAGGTGACGAAAGCTTTCGCTGCGCGCCACAAAGTCGGTGCTGCAATTGAGCTCAAGCAACACGCCTACGCTATGATTATGGTGGACATAGGAAAAAACTCCACCCTCCTTCGTCTCGCGACCGGCAGAGATCATCTTCTCCGCCTTCTTATCGCTTCTGACCTCAATATATTTCACCGCATCATCCCAGGTCTTCGCCTCGGTCAGAGCGTTTTTACAATCAGAAAACGTCGCGCCAGTCTCCTCGCGCAGCTTTTTTACGTCAGCAGCAGCGTAGTTCATACCCGTGATTTCTCCTCAATCTGTTGTGTATCATACCCAGATGACACCGATGGAGCAACGATCTATGACCATCCTTTTGGCATCCGAGTGCTTGACAAGTGTGCTTAGCGCCTGCATCAAGCAGTACAGGCACAGCATGGAACAATTTCTTCTTCACTTATACAGGAAGAAGCGGGAGGCAGGAGGCGCTATGCCCCTACCCCCCGCTTTGATCGATACCTGGTTCTATAGAGCCTCTTTCGCTACCAGTTCTGGCTCAGCAGGCGCGTCGACCGCCCCTGCGTCCGCAGAAACAGTTGGCGCTTCAGGAGCAACCTGGGCCTCGGGTGCGCTCTGGACCTCGGGTGCGCTCTGAGCCTCGGGTGCGCTCTGAGCAGGAGCCGTCTGAGCTTGCGCGGGAGCTTCAGCCGTCGTCACCTCAGGAGAAGTGGGCGCTTCGGTTTCCTGTGGCTCAGCATCCTTCTGCTGCGCCTCCAGTTCGCGTCGACCCTCAACAGCGGCATCGGCGATTTTAGCGCAGAGCAGACGCACCGCGCGGATCGCATCGTCATTGGCCGGAATGGGGAAGTCCATCTCATCGGGATCGCAGTTGGTATCGGCCAGGGCGATGATAGGAATCTCCAGGCGCTGCGCCTCGGCAACAGCCGTGCGCTCTTTGCGCGTGTCAATGATAAAGATCGCGTTGGGGAGGCGTCGCATATCTTTAATGCCACCCAGGATGCGCTCCAGGCGCACCATGTCATCCTGCAAATGCTGTACTTCTTTTTTGGGCAGGCGCTCGAAGTCGCCGCGATCGCGTCTTGCTTCCAGCTCGCGCAGATAGCGAATACGAGACTGGATCGTCTGGAAGTTGGTCAGCATACCACCGAGCCAGCGCTGGTTCACATAGAACATGCCACAACGGCGCGCCTCTTCAGCCACGGCCTCTTGAGCCTGCTTTTTGGTCCCGACAAAGAGGATAGTGCCGCCATTCGCCGTCAGGTGCTCAACGAACTTGTAGGCATCGTTGAGACGTGTCACGGTCTGCTGGAGGTCGATAATATGGATGCCGTTGCGATCCATGAAGATAAACGGCTTCATTTTGGGGTTCCAGCGCCGGGTCTGATGCCCGAAGTGAACACCCGCTTCTAAAAGTTGTTTCATCGAAATGATGTTTGCCAAAAACGAATCCTCCCTTTGATCCTCCGCTCACCGTTTGCCTTCCGTCAGGGTTCCCCAGGTGTAAACATGCCATGGGCCCCAGGGTTGACGTTGCCCGGCGAGCGTGTGTACTTAATGATGTAATTACCGTAATCACATAATAGCAGGGTATGCCTCCTGCTGAGTGAGAAGTATAACACAGTCGCGCCTGAGAAGCAAGAATTTTTTCCACGGCCATATGCCACCGCTTGCTTCCGGCGTCTAAACATGCTATGAAAGTCTACCCTTTACCATTATAACGGTCGCCAAATACAAATTATTCCTATCCCGCGCCTGCACTCATTCTCACCAGCCAGAAATACCTCTACAAGAGCACATCTTTCGTATCACCGTCTGCCTCTTGAATACAGCAGTATAGTAGAAGTAGAAAGTGTACGTGGTGCAAATTTGTAACGCACCTGTTATTGCCAGGGGTTGTAGAAGTAGGAGGGAAGAATCTATGACGAAGATCATGATTGTCGATAGCCATTCGCTCATGCGCCGGGCGGTGCGTGAGGTCATTGAGCAAGAAGACGATATGTCGCTAGTGGCTGAGGCGTATAGTGGTCCCGAGGCCGAGGCGTTGGCGCTGGAGACACAGCCCGACGTTATCTTGCTGGACCCGGATATCCCCAAAGAGAACGGTCTTGAACTGATGGAGCGCATGCGCACCTGTTCCCCCAATGTATGCTTTGTCATCTTCACAACATCACGGCAAGACCAGCATGTGTTTCAGGCGCTCCAGAGCGGTGCCATGGGCTACCTTACCAAAGATGTCGAACCGGAGGACCTGCTCCACGCTCTGCGCTGCGTGGCCCGCAACAACCTCTGCCTCCCCGGCGCGCTGGCATCTGGCGTGATGGCCCATCTGCGCGCTATCTGGCAGGCACAGGAATCTATGACATGGAGTTCAGTTCTTGCTGAAAAGGAGCATGATCCAGACAAGGGATGCTCCTTCTCGCAAGCCCTCTGCTGGTCTCCTGAGACGATGAACTCTCTGCTTGCCAGAAAGCCGCGTCGGGTCAGGCGCGCCAAAGCACCCCAGGCAGCGGATGCTCCCCCACGCGCCCCGCGACCGCTGACCGGTCGCGAGCGCCAGATATTGGACCAGATGCGTAAGGGGCGCAAAAATAGTGAGATTGCGCGCGATCTCGCTATCGCTGAATCGACCGTGCATAAACATGTGCAGAATATCTTTGAGAAGCTGCACGCGCGTAACCGCACCGAGGCTATTTACCTGGCGAATTCAGCCGTATAGCCCTCGGGTGGTACAATACTGTGTGTCGGCAGTAAGACAACGGTGAGACAGGATATAGAGGTGCGAGAAAAACGACTCCCAAATGCGAGAACAACTCCTTCGCGCCAGGAAAAGGGATTTCTGGCGCAAGGTGACATCTTCAAACAGCTTCAGCCGACCGAGCTGAGCGAACTGGAACGCATCACGACGATGACTACCTGCCCTCCGGGACGCATTCTGTATCGTCCTGGCGATGCAGGGGCTGCGCTCTTTTTGCTCGGCATGGGCTGCGTACAGCTCTATCACCTCTCAACGGATGGACGCAAGCTCATCATAGCAACGCTACAGACAGGTGCTGCCTTTGGGGCTCTCCCCCTCACCGGACAGCAGGCCCAGACAAGCTTTGCGGAGGTTGTTGAGGGTTCACAGATCGGGGTCATTGCAGGCCATGAGATAGAGCAACTGCTCATCCAACGGCCCAGGATCGCACTGGCGCTGCTCAAAATGCTGGGGCAGCGCCTCGTGCAATGCGAGGCCCAACTCGTCGATACGGCGTTCAAGAGCACGTCCGCCCGCCTCGCCGCACTCCTGCTACACCTGGCCCACCAGCAAGGACATTCCTCCGTGGTGGAGGGCTTGAGCCACGAGGAACTGGCTGAGCGCCTGGGCGTCTACCGCGAGACGGTGAGCACGGCCCTGCGCGAATTGAAGGACGCGGGAGCCATCACGCTGGGACGCAAACATATCACTATCGACCAGATTCCTTTGCTTAAAGAACTGGCTGAGACATAAGAGAATTACCCATACTCTAGTAATAAATCTGGCTCAACCGGTCCAGGCGTAACTATTCAGTAGGGATGGGCCTTGCGTCCATCCTGCTGCCCTCTCTCCAGATGACGAACCAGATGGACGCAAGGCCCATCCCTACTGAAGGATATTAAGGACACTTGATGATTATCCAGGCACAGAAGGTTAAAAAGATCTATCGCACGGGAAATTTGCGCGTGGAGGCGCTCAAGGGCATCGATGTAGCGGTCGAGCAGGGAGAGATGGTCGCCATTATGGGGCAGAGCGGCTGCGGCAAAACGACGCTGCTCAACTGCCTCGCGGGTTTAGATACGATCGACGAGGGCGACATCTTTATTCGCGGCGACAACCTGCGCGATCTGAGCGACAACGAGCGCACAACCTATCGCGCCCGCTATATGGGCTTCGTCTTCCAGGAGTTCAATCTGCTCCCGGTGCTCAGTGCAGTGGAAAATGTAGAACTACCTATGCTTGTCTCACGCGTACCAAGCAAGAAGGCCCGTAAGCGCGCTCTGGAGATGCTTGATCTCGTCGGCCTCTCCGAGCGCGCACAGCATCGACCAGCGGAGCTCTCCGGCGGCCAGAGGCAGCGCGTCACTATCGCGCGCGCCCTGACCAACGATCCTGCCATCGTGTGGGCGGACGAGCCAACGGGCAACCTCGATAGCGAGACGGCGCTGGAGGTCATGGATCTGCTGTGCCGCCTCAATAAAGAGAATGGGCAGACCTTTGTGGTCGTCACACACGCTCTAGAGGTCGGGCAGAGGGCGGATCGCATCATCACAATGCGCGATGGACGCATCGTCGGCACACAGCGCTGAAGGAAGCCACGCGAGGCAGTCGTAGTATTTCTACTCTATACTTCGCGCACTTTCTTCTCTACTGATTAGACAACTGTGCTCTTGCGCGTACCCATGAGGTCGTGCGCGACCTCTTTAATGTGGGCCGACGACAAGCCGTAGAGCTCCTTGAGAATGGTCAGCGCGCCGTGTTCGACGAATTTGTCGGGCAGGCCGATGACACGCGTCTCAATGGCGTTGACGGCGTGGCGCTCCAGCAATTCGAGAACGGCGCTCCCGAAGCCGCCCGTGACCACGTGATCTTCGATAGTGATAAGGCGGCGCGTGCTCTTCGCCAATGCAAGGATCATTTCCTCGTCGAGCGGCTTGGCCCAGCGAGCGTTGACGACCGCCGCCTGAATGCCCTCCTCGGCTAACTCGCGAGCGGCTTCCTGGGCCTGAGCAACGGTCGATCCATAGGCGAGAATGGCGCAATCCATATCTCCGGCCTCATCGAGCGTTGCCGGGCTGAGCAGTTCAGCCTTGCCGATCTCCAGTGCATGCATGTCACTGCTCATGGGCACGCCGAGGGCTTTGCCGCGTGGATAACGCAGGCTGACGGGTCCATCCATATAAACAGCGGTGTAGAGCATGTGGCGCAGCTCTTCCTCGTCCTTCGGGGCCATGACCTTCATATTCGGGATGAGGCGCATAAAGGCGATATCGAAGACGCCATGCTGGGTCTGACCATCTTCTCCCACGATACCCGCGCGATCCATGGCAAAGACGACGTGCAGATCCTGCACGCTGATATCGTGGATCACCTGGTCAAAGGCTCGCTGCATAAAGGTCGAGTAGACAGCGACGACCGGGCGCAGTCCTCCCACCGCCATGCCGCCCGCGAACGTTACAGCATGTGGCTCGGCGATACCGACATCAAAGTAGCGCTCGGGGAAGCGTTGGTGCAACTTCTTCAGTCCGGTTCCTTCGGCCATAGCAGCCGTGATACCCACCACGGAGGTGTCTTGCTCGGCGATCGCGACCAGCGCGTCGGCGAATACCTCGGTATAGGTGGGCGGGTCGCCCGCGTTCTTCTTGATAGTGCCGGTCACGTAGTCGAAAGCGCCGGGACCGTGCCACTTGGTCGAATCGTCCTCCGCGATATCCCAGCCCTTGCCCTTCTTGGTGAGGACCTGCACGATCACTGGACCCTCGATTTTCTTGACGTTCTCGAAGACATCCAGCATCAGCCCCATATCGTGCCCATCGAAAGGACCAAAGTACTTGATGCCGAGTTCCTCGAAGATGATCCCGGTCTTGCTGTGCATCACAAACTGCTTGAAGCTCGTCTCCGCCCGGCCAGCGGCCTCGCGTGCCTTATCGCCGACAACCGGTAGCCGCTCAATCGATCCCTTCGCCATCTCGCGCAGGCGTCGATAGCTGGGCAGGGTCTCCACGTGGCGGACCTTGCCCAGGTAGTGATGAAGCGCTCCGACGTTATCAGAGATAGATTTATCATTATCGTTTAAGACGACAATAAGATTTTTCTTCAAGCTTCCCGCGTTATTAATTGCTTCCAGCGCCATACCACCCGTCAAGGCTCCATCGCCGATGATCGCGACGACCTTGTAGTCTTTGCCTTGCAGATCGCGCGCGGCAGCAATACCAAGGGCCGCCGAGATGGATGTGCTGGCGTGACTGGCCCCAAAGACATCATAGGGACTCTCCTCGCGGCGTAGATAGCCGGAGAGGCCGCCGAACTGGCGAATCGTGTGAAAACGCTCGCGGCGGCCAGTGAGAAGTTTATGCACATACGCCTGGTGGCCGATATCCCACACAAGCTGGTCCTCGGGCGTATTAAAAACATAATGTAAAGCCATGGTTAATTCGACTACGCCCAGGTTCGGTGCCAGGTGGCCGCCCCTCACCGAAACTTTTTCGATGATCTCGCGACGAATCTCCTGTGCCAGCTGTTCCATTTGTGGAATCGTCAGGGCACGTAACTGCTCTGGACTATCAATACCATCAAGAATCCTTGCCAAAGGTTTCCTCCAATACTACACTCTGGCCCCTTGCGCATCTGTACAGAAACCAGAGAATGCTAATGAAAAAAAGAGATCATCGCACTCCTGTAATGAAGATGCTCGAAGGCGGGAGATAGGGTCTAGTGTAAAACTTCTTCCCTCTATTATAGGTTCGCTAAGCAAGGACAGCAAACGTCCTGCTCCAGGAAA
>JALYTQ010000383.1 GCA_030854195.1 Chloroflexota bacterium | reverse complement strand
TCCCTACTGTGAGTGGGTGTTATGCATAATGCTTATGCAACTTGCTGGCGGCGGCGCTATCGAGCAGCCATGTCACCTCACCTTCGGGTGGCTGGATGATCTGGGCCGGGTACTCGTCGGGATTGTTCTCGCCTTCCAGAATAGCCGCTACCGCATCGGCCTTATCCTGTCCGGTGACAAGGAAAAGGACGTGGACGGCGGCGTTGAGCAGCGGCGGCGTGAAGGTCAGGCGCGGCGGCGGTGGCTTGGGCACATCAACGGGCATGACCAGACGCCGTAGCTCCTTCAGCGATGCCTGATGCGGGAAGAGCGAGGCTGTGTGCCCTTCGGGTCCCATACCGAGTTGTAGCAGGTCGAAGCTGGGGATACCGTTCGTGCCGAAGACGCGCTGGATCTCCTCAGTATAGACAAGCGAGGCGGCATCTCGATCGGCGGCATCGGCGGGCATACGATGTATCTGGCTGGCTGGAATGGGCACCTTGCTCAGAAGAACCTCTTCGGCCAGGTGGTAGTTGCTGTCCTCGCTATCAGGAGGAACGCAGCGTTCGTCCGACCAGAAGACCTCGACCAGCGCCCAGTTGATCTGGTCGCGATAGGGCTCGCTTGTCAGGAGCGCGTACAGCTTTTTGGGCGTAGAACCTCCGGCGAGCGCCAGGGTAAAGCGGCCATGCGTGACGATAGCCTCGTTGGCGACGCGCACAACGTAGCGTGCCGCCTCCTGGCTGAGCGTATCCGCGTCTGAATAGATTGCGACTGTCATCCTTATCTCCCCCTGCTTATTTTTGCGCAAGTAGTTCTGTCACTTCTTGTAGGGAATCTTCGAAGAGGTGATCGCGCCCCATGATCTCCAACTCGTCGTGCAGCAGCTGCACCGCATCATTCGCCGTGGCAACCTGCACCGTGCGCTGCGAGCGCGTCCCCTCCGGCAGCTCGACCGAGGTAAAGACGTGCTCGGCGTCGTCTCCGCGATTCAGGCTAAAGATAGCATACTTCTTGTCAAGGTCGCTGATCAGGCGCACAAGGCAGATCGTTCCGGGACGCATATCGGCCTGGACGCGCGGACGAATAGAGATAACGCCGTCTTCGTGGGTGCTGAGTTTGCCTGTCTTTCCGCTGCTGATGCCAATTGAATGCAATGTCAATGCCCCGGTCGGACGCACAATGTGCCACGAAAATGTGCCGGTCGCGGGATCGTACACATGCTCCACGCTATCATGCGCCAGCTTCCAATTGAGGATCGTCTTCAACCAGCCTGCCAGCAACAACGCCTGAATGGGATCGGGCGAGACATCGCCCTCTGCCGTGCTCGCGTTATCCGCCGTAACGGCGTGCTCGATCTCGATGCGATGGACGCCGGAGAGATAGGGTCTATATTCCGCCACGTCGAAGAATTGCGCGACCAATTCACGCCAGGGAGTGACCCTGCCCCAGTTGAGGTCGCTAATCGCGCTGTCGGATACCTGTTGCATAAACGAAGAGAGAAAGTTAAGGCCGTCTTCTGGTTGCGTAAATGTATTTGAGTCTACAATGACCCTGCTACTTAAGCGCGCGAGCTCAGCAAATATGGTACTGCCATAAGGAGGATCATTTAACCACCAGAGATAGATTGGCAGGTCAGGCTTGAGCAGCGGCTGCACGATGTGTGCCACCGAACGAACGGCACCGCCGCTAGCCAGCAATGTTACCTGCTCGAAGTTATGGCGCATAATATCCGAAATTATAGGAAACGAGCGCAGCGTTACCCATGTGAAAACGCCTGGAGGATTGTCGCCGTGCTCTTCGAGGATGAGCAGCGTGAAGCGTGCTATATGCGTGCTCATTACCTCGCGCATGAACTTACTGGCCTTTTGCGCGGTCTCGATATCCGCCGCGCAGATCACGAGGTTGAGTACGCTGGTGCGCACATTAATATTGCGACTGGTACGGACGTTATCAGCCGCCATACGCCAGAGGAAGGAGAGTTCTTCCTCGACGTTCTCTATGTGTACCTTCTTGCCTGCCCAGGGGAGACGTGGCCCCGAGGAGTCGATGTTAACCTTTGCCAATTCCCGAACCCCTTCATTGTATTGAACGCCGTTGTTCACATAAAACGTCATTGTGCTATCTTGTCGATGATAACAAGGTAGTAGTAATAATCAGGGGCGACGCCACCTGTGACCATCGCGCCAGATGAATTCATCTGCCGCCTGTGGTCCCCATGTACCGGATTCGTAGGTCAGGATGTTAGATCTTGGTTCGGTCTTCCACTCGTCCAGAATGCCCTGTATGAGCGTCCACTGCGCCTCTACCTCGTCGCGACGCGTAAAGAGCGTAGAGTCGCCGAGCATACAATCGAGCAATAACCGCTCGTAGGCTTCGGGCTGCTCTCTCACAAAAGAGGAGCCGTAGAAGAAGTCCATATTCACGGCGCGAATCTGCATATCGGTGCCAGGTACCTTCGCGCCAAACTTGAGCGAGATGCCCTCGTCCGGTTGGATGCGCAGTGTGAGTACGTTGGGTTCAACCTGTCCGTGTGCCTCGCTGCGTTTGAAGAGCATCAGCGGTGCCTGTTTAAACTGGATCGCGATCTCTGTTGTGCGCTTGGGGAGGTGCTTTCCCGTGCGTAAGTAGAATGGTACGCCTGCCCAGCGCCAGTTGTCAACAAACAGTTTTAGCGCTACATACGTTTCAGTGGTTGATTCCGGCGAGACGCCCTGTTCCTCCAGGTAGCCCGGCACCTGGTGGCCTCCGACCCAGCCGGGACCGTACTGAGCGCGGATAGAGTTGGTGGCGGCTTCGCGTCCGACCAGCGGCTGCAGCGCGTGCAGCACTTTGACCTTCTCGTCACGTACCGCATTGGCGTCGAAGGCGATGGGCGGCTCCATGGCTACCAGGGTGAGCAACTGGAGCATATGGTTCTGGATCATATCGCGAATAGCCCCCGACTCCTCGTAGTAGCCGCTGCGCCCCTCCAGACCGAGATTCTCGGCCACGGTGATCTGCACGTGGTCGACGTAACGTCGGTTCCATACCGGCTCGAAAATGCCGTTTGCCAGGCGAAAGACCAGGATGTTCTGCACGGTCTCTTTGCCCAGATAGTGATCGATGCGATAGATCTGTTCCTCGCGGAAGACCTTCCCCACCTGGCGGTTGAGCTCTTTCGCCGAGTTGTAGTCGTGTCCAAACGGCTTTTCGATGATGATGCGCGTCCAGCCCTTGCGATTTCTGTTCAGTCCTGCCGCGCCCAGATTCTGGATAATCTCTGGGTACTGGCTGGGTGGCGTCGAGAGGTAAAAGATACGGTTGCCAGCGGTGCCCCGCTCCTGGTCGATCTGATTGAGGAGCGTGCCGAGTTTTTCATAGCCTGCGAGATCGTGAAAGTTGGATTGCAGATAGTGAATGCCGGAGGCAAAACTCTCCCATATCTGAGGATTGACAGGCTTCTGCCGCGAGTATTCGTTAATGGAATTGAGCG
Organism: Chloroflexota bacterium; assembly: GCA_030854195.1. Lineage (GTDB taxonomy): Bacteria > Chloroflexota > Ktedonobacteria > Ktedonobacterales > Ktedonobacteraceae > JACDAE01. The sequence goes on along the minus strand of JALYTQ010000383.1, from coordinate 426 downwards.
CTTGTTGGCGAAAATCTTCATCGCTGTAGGGTCGCCTGGCAAAGCCAACAACCGAGAAGCCTGCCGGTAGCGGATGCTCCAGCGCGAGGTTGTAGAGCGCGGGCAGCAATTTTCTGTGCGTCAGGTCTCCGGTCGCGCCGAAGATAACCATAACGCACGGCTCTAGACTCTGTTTAATGCGTATCCCCTCGCGAAAGGGGTTAGACGCCTCAGCTACGCTTCGTTGAGGCATGTGTCATCTCCTACTATACTGTCAATCGGCCAGTTGTCGTCCCTTGCTGCGAGGATTTTAGATCTCTCAGCACTCGCCTGTAGTACATTCTCTATTTTATACTATGGTGCACTACTTTGACAAAAATGAGCAACTCCAACGGGACCAGCATACAGCCCTATTTAAATTCATCTACATTAAGGATTGGAGTGGTG
>JALYTQ010000121.1 GCA_030854195.1 Chloroflexota bacterium | reverse complement strand
CAGGAATACAGGGCAATGGTTCGGCAAAACCAACATAGCGTATGCAGAGAACGCCTGCACGCCAGTTACAGCCCATACTACGAGGCTTGTATTGAAGCTGATAGTAAGGCTTGTCGCGTTGATAGACAAGAGTCAACGGCTCATCTGACAGCCAATAGCCAACCTGCACCTGGGAAGGCGTCCCGCTCTGGCAATGTAACAGCTCTTCTCTTCCGTCCTCAGCAAACCATCGAATAAGCACCACGGCATTCCCTGCCAGGGCTCCACGCGACGCAATAGTGTCTCACGTAGATCTGGCTGCACACCATAAAATTGCTCCCGCATCACGACAACGCTCTCAACGTGAGGGCAATCAACGCCAGTCAGACGAAACTCGATATCCCACAGGTGTCCAACATCAAACGGCGTCTCCTCTGGCTGTTTGGTGCGATCCGGCGTAAGCAAGCGAATATGGCGGTTGGTATTCAGCAGTAATCCACCAACACACGCACCATTGTTCATATGTGTCTTCGCAACAATTAATACCCTTTCCACGTGTGACCTCCCTATAAGTACAATTCTATTTTATAATTCTATCTCCTGACACCGAATTATTATGGTCGTAGATGTTCAACCTGTAAGCCCAGCTCATCTGCCAGGCGTTGCACGACGAGAGAGCGATGGCAGGCGGCGGGCTCGCGCTCGACGCAGAACAGGCAGATAACTTTTGCATCTGGTCCGACCTGGGCGAGGAATTCGGCAGGATCAAATGAAGAGAGATTTTCCTGCTCGTAAGCATCGATATAGTGCTGGGCCAACTTCACGCGGGTTCTCTTCGTCACGCGTTGCAGCTTATCCTCCGCGTACTGCTTTGCGCGCAGTTCATCGGACGGAGCGAGTTCTTTCAGAGAGATATAGCGAATACCCAGTTCGTCCAGCCGCCGCTGGAGGCGCTCGCTATTGGCATAGGTGTACTGGGTGCCACGCATGCCCCGTCGTCGGCGCAGATCACAAAACACATCGACATGCGCATCCAGCAATGCTTGAAAAAAGCTATCGCGCTCCAGACCATGAGCGCCCAGCGTTACAATCTTCGGCGGCACTTAGCGCTCCCTCCCCTGCGTCCTCTTGCGAGCGCGGCCTATCTTCCCGCTCACATCCACGGGCGAGAGGTCCGCGAACAGGAGCTGCTGCCCGCCAGTCAACAGGGTATTGATCTCCGCCTGTTCTTTACATAATCCAAGCTCGTCGATGTGAGCTACGCTGATACCCTGCTCGACAAGGGTATTGCCGATCAGTTTGCTGCGATGACAGTCCTGGGGCTTCGCTTCGGAGCATAGTAAGGCGACGCGCAGCTGCTTCTCCCAGGCGGTGCGCAGGCGTTCGATGCCTTGCAAGAAGAAGGGCCTTGTCTTGATGATACTATACTCCGGTTTCCCGTTTACGTAACATTGCTCATCTTGCGGGCGTCCACCCAGAGCATCGCCCATAAAGATGTAGCGCATCTGCTGGTGTTGTAGAGAAATCTCCAACGCGTCGCGCGAGAAGTGGGGGGTATAGCGCGAATAGGGCTGGGAGCGCACGTCGATGACGAACGCGATCTCGTAACGCTGTAGCAGGGAGATAAATTCTTCCAGGGTACGATTGCCGTGCCCGATTGTGTAGATTGGGATCTGTGCCACACCATCCTCCAACATCGTTTATCCCATAGAGTAAAAATGATCTAGAACAAGTATACTAAAACATCTTTGCTTCGTCAATACTCAAAATGACGAAGAATTTGGTGATGTCCTCTTTCCGCTTAAAGACTGTCGAAACATCTTTCCTCAACAAGGTTGAAGAGTTACAACACATGGAGTACAAACATAGCCAATAGAATTAAGAGAACAAGGATGACGAAACTGACAGTTCCTCGCAGCATGAAGTTTGGCGAGCGATACACCCCCTGTTTTTCCATGCGTTGTCTGTTTTCCTCAAATGTTCTCATTTGATCGCTTCTTCTCAAGTTAGGGTCCATCATGGTAATGCCCATCCTTTTGTTTCAGCTTTTTCACCTAACTTACGATTCGCATTACTATAACGTGGCTCGGTTTGTTGATATGCGGCCCAGGCATCTTGAAAATCTTGTGTTGTTCGCGTCAGAACGATATGGTCGTCAGTAACCTCGATCGCCACCTCATCATCTTCGCGTAAGTGCAGCGCCTCCAACATCGGGCCTGGAAGGGTTACAGTTACGGCATCACCCACCTTGCGTAGTTTTACTACTTGCATTGCATCTCCTTCGTTTGCTTATGAAGACAGGGCACCTTTGGGGATGAGATACCCTGTCGGCATAAAATTGTCTCTTACTTCTCCAACGTGCTCTTCGAGTTGCGCTCGCCATCGTAGGTCAGAAGGATGCGCTTACCTTCAAAGACCGTTTCGAGATGGACGGGGCGACCCCACATGGTGTAGACGTATTGCAGCGTCTTCTCGGCGTAGTTGAGGTCCAGTTCCTGGCCCTCGGAGAGGTGCTTGATGTACAGTTCGCGATTGCCGTGATAGTCGCCGTTGTCGATGACCAGGTAGGGGTAGCCGAAGTTCGTCATGCTGCTGACGATGCCATCGCGCACCTTCTGCCAGTTCTTCTCGACAATAACCCACTCATCGCCCTCCTTTTTGTACAGGTACAGGTCGAGGTCTTTAATGAGGTCCTCGGTCAGGTAGTTGCGCAGGAACGAGACATCGTTATCCAGTTCACGCACCTCAAAGATCTTCTGATGACCCATGCCCGCCTTGCGACCGAGGCGCTCCTGCTCCTCCGTCGTGGGACTATCCCAGCGCCGCTCGATATCCTCGAACATCTTGAAGCCGATGTAGTATGGGTTGAGCGAGGTGCGCGAGGGCGAGAGGACGCCGGAGTGCAACTGGGCGAACTCGATGATCTCCGAGTCGGAGATGACGCCGCGCTCACCAAGCTGGCGCATGATGCGCGAGTGCCAGATGCTGTTGTGATGCAGCATACCGTTGGCAACATACTGGTGCGAACGATCGACCGTGATATCGTACACATCGGCGACACCGTGCTTGATGCTCACCACCTCGTCGCTCGGATCTTCCTTGAGGAACCAGCGATGGTTATCGAGGTAGCTCTGTAGCTTCTCACGCTTACGCAGCAGCCAGAAATTGATCTCTTGCGCGAACAATTGCGCCGAACGGCCCTTGATTCTTATGTTGACGCCATTGCGCCGTGAAAGGATGCCATAGTTCAGCAACACGATCTGCAAAGCCTGGGCAATTTCGTCGCTGAAGGTGGATAAGATCACGCCTTCCTTAACGGATGCACAGCCATCGCAGTCGAAGTACGCACGTAAGAACGCGCTTACGACAGGTTTAGGCGAGCGCAAGATGACATCTGGAATGGCTTTCGCGCGCGCCTTTGCGTGCAGATCAATACCCATTGATTGCAACAGATCGAGCACGTTAGTCGAGTAGAAGACAACGCGCCAACGACCGCCCTTGCCGTTCGCAGTTTTGTCGTCCCAGAACAGGTTTGGCTCGATTGCAAACAGTTCGGTGACAAGCGAAGCGTAACGATCAGCTAGCTCGCGATCACCGGTTGTGTAGCCAATGGCGTTCTTCGCGACGTGAATGTTGCCATCCCCAACGAGATAGCCCAGGAACTCCGCGAATACTTCGGTAATATGCGTTGGCGCAACCAGAGGCGAGCGAAGGCCATATTGTGGCTTGCCGCCGTTACCAGACGTGTAAGCGGTACTCTGAATAGCTTCGTCAATGCGATCTTTTGCAAAGAGGGTTTTGCTGCCCAGCGAGCGATAGACCGTATGTACTCCTACGCCCGCTGCCTGAGCAACATCCTTGACGGTGGAGGAGATGACGCGTGCAACCGGAGCGATGGAGATGGGCTGCTCAGGCCAGATGTTGTCGCCAACGCTCAGAGGGATGCGTTGTCCGACCTGAACGTCTTTTAGCTCAATCCACTGGTCAGGTCCAATGCTCAGTTTATGCCCTTCGGCACCTTCTAAGACAAGGCCACGGCGCGTGAGTAGACGAACTGTCGCGGCCTTGCGGCGAATATGCCTGTCTGTAACTTTATCTTGTTCGCCATTGCCGCTTGCCACTGCAACGGGCAGCCCGTGAGCAAGCTTTGCATGAAGTGCATCATAGCGCAGAAATCCATGCTCAGTCAGTACCAACGAGCTACCGACGAGGCAGGCCCAGCCCTCGTTCATTACCTTTGTTTGCATCTGTGGCACGAAGTACAGCATCTCCAGTCGCACAATCTCCAGAATATCGCGCTGCCAGGGCAGCAGGTGTGGCGCGTGGCGAACCAGGAAGAGCAGGATGTCTTTTTCAGGCTTCTCCGGGAACTTCGGAGGTCTGACATTGAAACGATCGCGCTCATCCTCGGCCCGGCGCGCTTTTTTCTCCAAGCCCCACAGATCGTCGTACTCGGTCGTCGCTTCCTTGAGCGGCTTCTCATCCTTCTTGTTCGGGTCATCGCCGTGCAGCAGCAAGTTATAGTCAACATGCTCCTGAATGGAGAGGGCGGCATCCAGAAAATGTTCGACTTCCTCCTTGCCGTGGTCGAACTCGTACTTCGCGATGCGTTCGGCGTGGATGCTGGCCTTATCGATCATGCGGCGCGAGGTATGCTGGAAGTAGGCGTTATTTTTGAAGAAATCGGTATGCCCGAAGACATGCGCCGCCACAAAGGTATTTTGCAGCAGATCGTTCATATCCATCAGGAAGGCATAGCTGGGATTGGTGTTGACCACCATCTCATAGATCTTGCTCAGCCCGAGGTCATACTGCATCTTCTGGCGATAGTACGATTTGCCGTGCGTCCAGTGGCTGAAGCGGCCCGGCAGGCTGTATGAAGCGAACTCGTACATAATCGAAGCGGGCACCAGCTCAAAGTGCGTCGGGAACGGATCGAGTCCGAACTTACGGGCCTCCTCCCAGGCAGCATCGATTCCATCGCGCAAGCGTTCAAGCTCCCGATTTGAACCATTCGAATCCATTGTCGTCATAAGACCCTCCTGACACTACCTTGAAGGAACAGGATCACGCTGTGCAAAGAACTTCCGCAGCGCGGGATAGACCTCTTTCTTATCCGAGATGGTCACGGCGGTAAACTTTTTGTCGGTGATCTTGTTATAGGCCGACATCAGCGTACTTGGTGAGCGGTAGTGGCCCTCGCGAATCTCGCCGTAGCCAAAGATGTTACAGAGCTCCATCAGCTTATTGACGAGCTGTACGCAGCGATCGTTGTCCCACGGCAGGTTGTCGCCGTCCGAGAAGTGGAAGGGATAGATGTTCCAGTCCTCGGGATTGTAGCGCTCTTTGATGATCTGCAGGGCCAGTTCGTAGGCCGACGAGACCTGGGTACCGCCGCTCTCGCCCTTGTGGAAGAACTCCTCCTCCGTGACCTCTTTGGCCTCGGTATGGTGACTGATGAAGACGATCTGCACGTTGTTGTACTTCGTGCGCAGAAAGCGTACCATCCAGAAGTAGAAGCTACGCGCGATGTACTTCTCGAATTCGCCCATTGATCCGGATACATCCATCATGGCTATCACAACGGCGTTCGACTGGTACTTAATCGTCGGCTCCCACACTTTAAAGCGTAGATCCTCGGACTTGATATCGCCAAACTTCGCCTCGCCCTTCGCGGCGTTGCGCTTCATGTTCTCCATAATTGTGCGCTTCTTATCCAGGTTGGCCATGGGGCCTTTCTTGCGCACATCGGTAAAGCGCACGGCATCGGTCTGCATCTCCTGCTGGCGTTTCTGCTCCAGGTTGGGCAGGCCGAGATCCTCGAAGATCATGGCCGCCAGCTCCTCCATCGTCACCTCGGCCTCGTAGTAGTCGTAGCCCGCGTCCTTGCCGGCATCGCCTTTTTTGCCTTTGCCGGGTTTTGGTTCCTGGGCCACTACATCGCCGACTTTGCTCTTGCCATTCCCCTGGCCCGAGTGCTGCTGGCGACCGGGATCATAACGGAACTTGTATTCGTCGAGGGAGCGAATGGGGACGCGCACCATCTTCTTGCCGTCCGAAAGAATGATGCTCTCTTCGCTGACTATATCGCCCAAATTTTTCTTGATCGCCTCGCGGATCTTCTCCTTGTGGCGTTCCTGGTCGATCTGCCCTTTGCGATGCAACGACCAATCATGCTGGGAGACGGACATGGCACATTCTCCTTCTCTATGAGGAACACTGCCCGCAAGATAGCGTAGCCAATTGACAGAACCTTACGCGGGTACCTGGTAAAAGTTTCCAGCAAAGGTACCTTTTGTGGATACGAGGGTACCCACGAAGGGTACCCCTACTATCTTCAAGGGCAGAGATTTAGCGATTCAAGAGACTGCCCGTGTAGCGCAGGATCTCATTGGCGCACACGTGGCAATAGCCGTGTTCCGTCATCAGGCGGTTCACCACCTCATTGATCTTGCGCAACTGATCCTTATCGGGCGTGCGAGTCGAAGTTGTAATCTTCACCACGTCGCGCAGGTCGGCAAACAACTTCTTCTCGATCGCCTCCTTCAGGCGCTCGTGACTGGTATAATCGAAGGTCAATCCCTTGCGAGCCAGCGACGAGATGCGAATCAGGATCTCCTCGCGGAAGGAGCGCTTGGCATTCTCGCTCACACTGATCTGTTCCTCGATTGAGCGCATCAGGTGCTCATCGGGCTCCATCTCTTCGTCGGTAATGGGATCGCGCAACTTGGTCTTGTTGCAGTACGCCTCGACGTTATCCAGGTAGTTATTGAGCAGGGTGCGAGCATTCTCTTCGTAGGAATAGACGAACGCGCGCTGCACCTCCTTGCGGCAGACCTCGTCGTACTCCTTACGGGCCTCGCTAATAAAGTTCAGGTAGCGGTCGCGCTCCTCGCGGGTGATGCTTGTATGCTGATCCAGGCCATCGCGCAGGGCGCGCAGGGCATCGATCGGATTGATGCAGGTCACGTTCTGCTTCACAAGCGCCTTCGAGAGCTGGTTGATGACGTAACGTGGGGAGATGCCGTCCATGCCCTCGCGTTGCGCCTCGTCCTGCAATTCGCGTACGTCCTTCTGCTTGAAGTCCTCCATATCCTCGCCATCGTAGAGCTTGAGCTTCTTCATCGGGCTCATTCCAGCCTTCTTGGAGATCTCAAGGCGCGTGAGAATGGCGAAGATGCTCGCGATGCGCAGCGTGTAGGGAGCGATATGCACGGTCTGCAGCGCGCTCTGCTTGAGCAGCTTCTCGTAGATCTTCACCTCATCGGAGACGCGCAGGTTGTAGGGGACCTTCACCAGGATAATGCGGTCCTGCAGCGCTTCTGACTTCTTATTGCCCACGAACGCCTGGTATTCATGCTCGTTGGTGTGGCTTACCACGACTTCGTCGGCATAGATCATGCTGAAGCGACCGGTCTTGATGTTCTGTTCCTGGCTGAGGGTGAGCAGCACGTACAGGAACTTCTCATCCGTTTTGAGCATTTCCACGAATTCCATGAGGCCACGGTTCGCGATATTCAATTCGCCATCGAAGCGATAGGCACGTGGATCGCTCTCTACGCCGACCTCGCCGATGGTCGAGAGGTCAATGCCGCCGACCAATTCACTTATGTCTTGTGATTTTGGATCAGAAGGTGTAAATGTACCTACGCCTATACGGTATTTTTCGCTGAAGGTGATGCGCTTGACGGGTACCTCTTCGATGCGGCCACGATACTGGTTATCGACCATGTAGCGGCAGTGGGGGCACAGATCGCCTTCGATATACAGGCCGAACTCCTTCTCGACATCGGCGCGCAGTTCGTTGGGGATCAAATGGAGGGGCTCCTCGTGCATCGGGCAATCCCTGATCGCGTAGATCGCCCCTTCGGGAGTACGGCTATAAGCCTCCAGGCCACGTTTCATCAGGTAGACAATAGTAGACTTACCACCACCGACGGGGCCCATCAGCAGCAAAACGCGTTTACGCACTTCCAGGCGCTGCGCCGCGGAATGGAAGTAGTCGACGATCTGCTGAAGAGGCTTCTCGATGCCAAAGATTTCTTGACTGAAAAAATTGTAATAAGGTTCACCCGAGCGGGACGTTTCTGTACCCGCGTCCATAATCATATGAAAGATGCGCTCGTGGGAAAGCCGACTCACCGCCTGATCCTTGCTCGCAAGCTCGAAGTACTGTGCAAAGGTTCCTTCCCACATGAGTTCTCGCTCACGGTCTCGATATTCTTCCAACCGCTTCACCAGATCCATGGTTCACCCTCTCTCTGTTGCAAAGTAGTGTATGGATTCTCTCAATTGCTCACCCGCTCTGGGGTAGCACATCCAACACTACAGGACTGGGACTGCTCCTACCTGCGTATGACAGTCTAGGAAACGCGCTACGGAATCGAGCCGGGATACGATGATGCGAGGCCATTGTAGGGTTGCGCCGCCACCATCTATCCCACGCCATCCAATCAAGAAGATGCGATAAGACCAAAAGGGCCAGTTTCTTACTCGACATTCAACGCGAGAGAACCAGCCCTTTCCTACATTATTGAGGATATTTCGAATTCGATTGTGTGCGATCCGCGTCCAACCCTTAGATCGGAAACGCTGCGCTGAATGATGCATCTGTATGATGCTCCTGCAATGTTTCAATCTGTCCTTTCTCATTCTATCTTCATACAGCAGATGAACGACAAAGCGTTACAAAAGATCCGCTCCGACAACTTAAAACACTGCTGGTAATCGAACGCTTTCTCAAGCCTACCACTGGGTATACCCTCATTATAGCATATTTCCCTCGACTTGTTAAGAGTAGTAGTGATTTTGTTCCATTGTGTATCTTGCTGCGGAGAGCTAGACTAATTGACACGACAATAGAGGCCATTTTAAGAGGATCAGGAAGATACACAGTGGAAAGAAGTTACTATGCGATATGCTCTTCAATGGCAAGGAAGAGCTCATCCAATTCAAATGGCTTTGCGATCCCTGGAAGCTGTCTCTCTTGTAGTTCCTGGTAGGGGAGGTGAGCACTCATGATAATAACAGGAATGTTTTCTAGTGCTTGCATCTCACAAAGCAGATCATACAATTGAATGCCTGTCATGGCAGGCAACCGGTAATCAAGAAGTAAGAGAGAAGGTTTCAGTGCTTTAAGAACGTGTAAAGCAAGCTTCCCATTTGTCAAAAGGGTTGCCTGGTAAGGTGTCTCCTCAGTGATAACCTGGACAATAAATTCACCGATGGCCTCATCATCTTCTACAATTAAAATGAGCTTTTTCACAAGAATTATGCCTTCTGAATGTTCCCATCACTTGAAATTGTTTAACCTTCTCTCTATGCAATACGTTATGCGACCAATAAAGGTTACTCATCCGCGCTCTTTAAGCATGTTCCACATTTTTTTGCTTCGTATAAAAACCTATTCACCTACTACAACGAGCTTGATGGCGGCCCCATCCGTCACACCAAGCGTCTTAGCGGCATTGCCGTTCTGGATCGCGACGGCGACGTAGCCCGAACTTCCCACATAGATAAACGGTTCCCCCTTATCTGTCGCGGCTGAGAAGAAACGCCTGCGCTCGCTGACGCTGACACCCTGAGCGGGAAAGTCCAGGCGCACGCTCGCGCTGCTAAAGAGATCGGGCACAAGCGAAAAGGGAATAGTGCTGATCAGGTTGCCGAAGTGATCGGCATGGATGATATGGGCTGAAATCTGACTCCCCTGGCGCTCAGGGGGGCCAGCGTCGATGCGTTGCAAGGTGGAGGGATCGACGCGCGTTCCCAGGGCTTCGAGGCTGACTCCACTGGCAATGTGGGCAGCGGCGGGCGAAAAGATGTCGCGTCCGTGAAACGTCGTGCTGACCTGCGGCAAATGATAGGCAGGATTTGTGAGCACGATCGCCTCGTGGACAGGCTGTTGCGCCAACACATAGCTGAACAGGCCATTGTCGGGTCCCACAAAGAACCAGTCCCCGGCATGGAGCGCAATCGGTTGGCGCGCACTCCCCACGCCGGGATCGACCACGCAGACATGGATCGTTCCCGCTGGAAAATAGCGGTAGCTTGTGGATAGTTGCCAGGCTGCCACCGCGACCTGCTGGGGCGCGATATCGTGTGTAACATCCACCAGCTGCGCATCCGCGCAAATGTTGAGCGCCACGCCTTTCATCACGCCAACATAGCTCTCGGAAGTACCAAAGTCGGTTAAAAAGGTGATGACGGGCCGTTGTTTAGAAGAGGACGAAGGTAGTTGCATGCTCGCGTATACTCCTAATAGTGTATGTTAAAAACATAGATTGCTTCCGCATAGGGCCAACATCGCCCACGAGCTTCCCATTATTTGGGCCAGCGGATGAGGGGATGCGTCAATAGTCATGGTAATGGCCCCGATGGCAGCAATGTATGCTATACTAGCCGCTATAATAACAGGTAATTTCTTGCCCTCAACAGGGCAGTAATAATAAAACAGTACGCCAGGAGATTTTATGACAGGGAAAGTCGAATCATATCAACATGATAACACACCCTCGACCTCTGAAGCGTGCGCGAACCGGAGTATTTGAGGGTATGAACATCAGTACCGGTGGTCCACATATTCTTCTTTTTGAGCGCGATCAACAATTAACGGCGCTCGTCACAAGCGAGTTTCAACTCGCGGGCTACGAGTGCCACGCCGCACGCACAGCCGTAGAGGTGTTCGATGCGCTCGCGCGCTATCCAATACGGATCGTACTCGTTGATCTGGCCCAGGCAGCGGCGGCGCGCCGCGAGTTCTGGGTGGCATTGGATACACAGCGTCGCGGACGTGGCGTACACGTTTTGACGTTCCATTGCTTCAATCTCGCGGGCTATGGTCCGCAAGATCCCGAGGACCGTTCGCAGAACGCGATGGCCGATCTGGAGATCGACGGCATGCTTGGCTTGATGAAACTGGTCGATGAGGTAAGAGCACGCGTGCCAGGAGCAGGCTCAGTGACCAATACGCTTCCACGCATTCCGAGGGCCACGCCGCAACAGACGCCAGCGTCTACGCCACAGTCAACACGCAGCAGCGCGCCGCCCATCGCCAGTGGCACCACTTATCGCCCGGCAGCAGAGAGTCCCGCTGGTGGCAATGTCGCGCCCAGAAATAGCACCACGCTTTATCCACAGCAAGCGGCAAGCATTGCAGCGGCACCAACCGCGCCGACAGCACCACCAACACCAGCAGCAACGCCGATCAATAGTGCAAGCGGGATTTCGCCAGCGCAAACGACCAATAATGCACCAGCCACAAAGCCCGCGTCGTATACTGACAAGATTCGCGCCGTTCTCTATCCCAATCAGCGCACCTGGAGTCCGCAGGCCGCGCCGCCCACACCTGCGCCACAGGAGAATCGGCTCGCGTACAATGTACCAGACAGCTCAACAAATACTGGTGGCGCAGACGACTTTACCGTACTACAACGTCTCGCCAATGGGCAGACGGGCACGGAAAGTCCAGGGGAATCCGGCCTGGCACAGTTGTCGCGCCTGGCACAGGCTAGCTACCCACCAGCGACCAACAACACATATGAGGCTGACCTTTCCTATCAGCAACGTGCCGAGCAGCAACGCGCTGAGCAGCAGCAGGCCAGTCAGCAACGTGCCGAGCAGCAACGCGCCGAGCAGCAGCAGGCCGAAGTACCACCAATGGCAGCGCCGCCTATACGCGCCCGGGTGAGTACGGAACAGACCTCGGGGAGCAGCAGCGGGGCGGTGAATTATGGAGCGCCCCAGACAGCGGCTCACCCTGTACAGACAAACGAGAAGATCAGCACACAGCCGTTGCGCGCATCACCCATTCAGGATCTACCGATGGACCGCGTAGGGAGCACACAAACAGCTTCAGAGGGAGGTAGGCGTCCTGATGTGCTCTCGCGCACAAATTATGGGCAGCCGACCCTGGCCTCTATCTCTACACCCTCGCCAGCTCAGACGCCCATTCCGGCTTCTCCTGACGAGCCAGTAGCGGCGTTCTCACAGGAGGAGTTCGATGCATCGGAGATCGAAACGCTCGTTGAAGAGGAGTATCGTGAAGAGGATACATTCGATACAACGACGGAAGATGCGTATGCTATCGAGTCCACGGTTACAGATACTCTGGACCAGGAAGAACTCTCGCCCGCGCCTGAACAAGAACGGCCTCTCCCTGAAAAAGAGCGCGTAAGTCCGGTACACAATAATGCAGCCTTGTTCGATATCATGCAGAGTCTGCCACCGATGCCACCGGTAACACAGCAGCCGCAGCAGATACAGCCACAAGTGCTGACTGGCCGAGCAACACGTTCGCTGGGCAGCGTTCTCCTCTCCGGTCATCTCGTTCCGCAGAATCGCCTGGAGGTTGCACAGAATATCCAGCGTATGTTGCGTGGCGTGGATTTGAATTATCAGCTTGGTGAAATATTACTTATGTTTAAATTACTGACCCCAGACCAACTTTTAGCGGCAAGCCTGGTAAGCTACGGCCTGATTACGACGACACAGATCAGTTCCCTCGGTCGCATCCGCCAGGAACTACATTCTATAGGATTGGAATACGATCTGGAGAGCCTCATTATCCTGTTCCGCATCCTGACGCCCGAACAGTTACGCGAGGCCAAGACGGGCATCCAGGGATAAATAACTGAACATAACACTCCATCCACTCAGTAGGGATGGGGCTGGCCTCCATCCGGTTCCCCCGCGTGACTCCTGGGCCGGATGGAGGCCAGCCCCATCCCTACTGAGTGTTACTATTTCTCTTGGGATACAATAAACATAGCATTATAAAAAAGGGGCACAGGTAGATGCTCGAATACAACCGGGCCGATATATCGCTTCCACCACCAGGCCAGAAAAGCGCTCGACTCACCTCCTTCCTGAAATGGGCAGGTGGCAAAGAACAGGAACTGAAATACATCCTTCCCCTGATCCCTCCCTTCGAGAACTACTACGAGCCCTTCGTCGGCGGCGGCGCGGTCCTCTTCTCGCTTCGGGCGCAGAGAAAGTTTATCAACGACAAATCGCCCGAACTCTGCAATCTGTACATGATGATCGCGCAGCAGAACACGGAGTTTTTTCAAGCCCTGGATATCTTGCTGACAGGCTGGCTGCATATAGGCGCAATCGTAGATCGCGAGGCCAACGAGCTTATCGCGATCTACAAAGCGTACTCCCTGGATGAATGCTCGCTACAGAAAACGATGGAGCTGCTGCTGGCCTTTGTTTCCCGGCACGAAAAAGACTTCAGTGGCATGATCGAACCTTTTTTCAATTGTCACGGCGAAAACTTTATCCGCGAACTACAGAGGAATCTGCTCAGCAAAACAAAGCGCATGAAGGTACTAGAGCGTAAAAAATGGCGCTTGCCCGACTCCGACATCAGCGCGAATATCGAAAGCGCCTTGAAGAGCGCGTTCTATATGCATCTCAGGCACCTTTACAATAACATCGTTGCTTACCAGATAGCACCAGCGCGGGCGGCGGCCATCTTCTTCTTTGTCAGGGAGAACGCGTACGCCTCCATGTTTCGCTACAACAGCCGAGGCGCGTTCAACGTGCCCTATGGCGGCATCTCTTACAACCGCAAGGATCTCGCGCGCAAGGTCGCGTATATGCGTTCGCCCAAGCTGCAAGCGCATCTGAGCGGCACGGTGATCGAAAACATGGACTTCGAAGCGTTTCTGCTCAAGCACGCGCCAGAGACCAACGATTTTATTTTTCTCGATCCACCCTACGATAGCGAGTTCAGCACCTATGCCCGCAACGAGTTTACGATGCGGGATCAGGAGCGCCTCGCGCACTACCTCATCCATAATTGCCAGGCCAAATTTATGCTCGTCATCAAAAATACGCCCGCGATCCTCGCGCTCTACGATCGGGCAAACCTGAATATCAGTATTTTTGCGAAGAAGTATCTCGTGAGTTTTCAGGATAGGAATGATCGGAATGTAAAACATTTGATCATCACGAATTTCTGAGTTTTACCTACTCACACACAACCCGCTCTATCAGAGCACCCAGCTTTCGCAGCTTCGCATCGAGATGCTCATAGCCGCGCTCGATG
>JALYTQ010000382.1 GCA_030854195.1 Chloroflexota bacterium | reverse complement strand
CCTGCACAAAGATTTCGATAACCTGCCCGGCCACCGCCGTCTCGACCTCGTTGAGCACGTTGAGCGATTGAATCGTCCCAACCAGTTGACCGGCCTTGACGTGATCGCCGACGGCGACCAGCGCGCCACCCCTGGGCCTGGCCCAGACATGAAAGATACCAACCAGAGGCGCGGTGACAGGCGTCTCCGGCACCGTTTTGGCTGTATTTGTCGCCGAGGGCGCGATCATGACCGCCTGCTCGCTGCTCTCGGAAGCCCGCGCCTTGCGTAAAACCAGGTGCGTACTCTGCGCGTGCTTTACCTCTATCTCGGAGACATCGCTGCCATCGAGCAGGCGCACAAGCCGGCGCAGTTGCTCGACACTGATATTCTCAGTGGCATTCTGTTCACCAGCGGAGGACGCTTCCACCTCGTAAGGATACTGCCCATTGCCGTCCATGTCCATCTCCTAGTTCCCGTGCAGGGGAGGGGATGCAGAACACGCCCATACCCCTACGCCTCCTACATACGTTCTACATATGCCCCAGTGGTCGTATTGACGCGAATAAGATCGCCGGTCGTCAGGAAAAGTGGCACCTGTACGACAAGCCCGGTCTCGGTCGTCGCGGGCTTGGTGCCACCGGTAGCGGTATCGCCCTTGAAGCCCGGCTCGGTATAGGTGATGCGCAGAACGAGCTTCTCTGGCAGGTCCACCGATATTGGCTCGTCGTTGTAGCGTACGATGTCCAGTTCGAGGTTATCGATCAGGTAGTTTTTGGCGTCGCCGAGCTGCTTTTCGGTCAATACAATATCTTCGAAGGTGCTAATATCCATAAAGTGATACTGCTCGCCTTCCAGATATTGATACGTCACCGTCGAGCGGTCCAAATCAAGGCGTTTAAATTTATCGCCAGCATCGCACGTGCGATCGAAGGTCGCTCCACTGCGAATGTTGCGCAGCTTCATGCGCACAATAGCGCCTCCGCGCCCAATCTTGACATGCTGCCATTCAATTAAGCTGCAAGGCTGTCCTTCAAACTCAATAGTCAGACCTCTTTTCAGGTCTCCAGTCGAAATCATATAAGAAAGTCTCCCCTAGTGCAATTTTCCTTGACCTCTGCGGGTTTCGTCTGCATACTTCCTCTCGGGAGAGGCGGCAGAAGCCTGTACACATTTCGATCCGCTTAAGGATACTGGAATTAGCGTTGCAGCACCAGTTCAGTTGGTGATTGCGTCAGCACTTCAACGCCATCTTCTTTTATTAATACACAATCTTCTACCCGCGCACCGCTCCAGCCAGGAATATAGACGCCCGGCTCAACCGTTACAACGCTGCCCGCCGGTAAGAGCATATCTTCAGAAGCGCGCTGCGAGAGGTTCGGCCCCTCGTGGATCTGGAGTCCCACACCATGACCGGTGCTATGCACATAATATTCAGCTAAACCCACCATATCCAGCGCGTTGCGCGCCAGGGCGTCGGCGGCAACACCCGATATGTCGGCGCGCAGGCCCGCCTCGCAGGTCTTCATGGCGTTGAGAATGGCGTCGTAAACCTCGCGCATACGACCCTCGGAAGGCTCGCCCAGGCAGATAGTGCGGGTCATATCGGCGCAATAGCCATGATAGCGCGCACCCATGTCTATGGTGATAAGTTCGCCGCGCTGGATGCGACGGCTGCCCGGCTCGGCGTGCGGCATAGAGCCGTTGGGACCCGAGGCGACGATCGCCTCGAACGCCAGCCCATCGGCACCCCGCTCGATCATAAAGCGCTGAATCTCCCACTGGACCTCTTTTTCGGTCATACCTGGCTGAATCCAGGTGCAGACATGCGCAAACGTCTCGTCCGTAATCGCGATCGCCCGCTTGAGCAGCTCTATCTCCTCCGGCTGCTTGACCCAGCGCAGTCTATCTATATAGCTGGCCTCGATCGGTTTTAGCTCGTATATCAAATTGGCCTCTTTTTGCAGCCGCCCATAGTCCGCATAGCTAAGCGCTTCCGCCTCGAAGCCAATTGTTTTCCAACCATGTTTTTGCGCCTGGGTCGCCACGGCTGGCGCGTAGTGACGCGAGGCGGGCACGATGACCTCCCAGCCGCTCGCCTCTTTCTGCGCCACCTCGACGTACAGAGGATTGGTGAGCAAGACCTGCTCATGCTGCCCCACCAGCAATGATCCGGCCCCCTCTGTATCATCGTTCAGCCAGCCGCTGAGATAAGAACGGTTCTGCGGCTGTGTCACGAGAAAGGCATCCAGCCCCTGCTCGCTCATCCATGTTCGAAGTTTTTGTATAGCTCCCTGGCTCATAGTGTTTTCTCTCTGCTCTATTTCCATACTCTATTGGTCATTAGGTCATCACGCGGGTATTTGTCGCTCTGCCGATTATGAACAGGCGTCGTTTCAGCGTTATTCTGCACCAGCAAAAAAGGAGGTAACGACGAGCTCCACCAGCTCATCCGGCATAGGCGTCACGACCACATCTCCGATGCTGCGCGGCATAATCCACCGCACACGCTTGCCAACCACTTTTTTATCCAGCTGGATCTTCGCCAGGATGTCCCGCGCCCGCACCGCTCCATGATAGGCGATCGGCAGGCCCAGGGCCGTCAGCAGAGCATTCTGCCGCTCCACGTCAGATTCCGAGAACATGCTCGCCTCCCGCGCCAGATTTGCCGCCGCCACCATCCCGAGCGAAACGGCCTCGCCATGCAGCCATTCGCCGTAGCCCGAGACGTTTTCCAGCGCGTGGGCGACGGTGTGACCATAGTTAAGGATGGCGCGCCGTCCCTGCTCGCGCTCATCCTCCTCGATAACGATTGCTTTTAAATCGATGCAGCGCGCTACAATCTGACAGAGCAACTGAACGGGGGGACGAGAGAACGTTCGCAATACATCCTCGTGCGCCTCAAGTTGGGCAAACAATTCTGCGTCGAGTATGATACCATATTTTACGATTTCTGCCCATCCCTCTGTTCGCTCGCGCGTGGGAAGCGTCAACAGCGTCGCCGGATCGGCCAGGACCAGGCGCGGATGATAGAAGGCTCCAATAAGATTTTTGCCCTGCGGGTGATTGATGCCGGTCTTACCACCGATCGCGGAATCGACCTGGGCGAGCAAGGAAGTGGGCACATGGATAAGGGGGACGCCACGCAGATAGGTCGCGGCGGCATACCCAACCAGATCACCCACGACACCGCCGCCGAGCGCAATAATCGTCTCGCTGCGCTCCGCGTGCTGCTCCAGTAGCCAGTCGTAAATAGAACCGAGCTGTGCCTGCGACTTGCTGGCCTCGCCCGCCGGTACTATATAGAGCGCTGGCTCGAAACCTGATTGCGCGAGGCTCTGCATAAGCGGTTCTGCGTAGAGGGTGCGCAGGTTGCTATCGGTAAAGAGAAATACCCGCGGCGGAATATGCAACTGCTTGAGGTAGTGCGCCAGGCGTCCCACACCGCCCCAATCGACAACGGCATCGTAGCCCGCGCCGATATGGATACGGCGCACGATCGGTGCCGCCGTTTCGTACTCATTGCTACCAATAGACATATGTATCTTCTCCTGAACTACGTATTGCATTGCCGTTATTCTACCACGACCCTGGGCTTATTGATATGCCCACACATGGAGGTCATATATGAGACGCAGGTAGCTGGCACCCCTTGTGGTTTCACAGGAGAATTTAAAGGCTCCATACGCTCGATGGGAGTATGTCTGGAACATTGACCGTGCCAAATACGCAGTTTCAGGGCGGATGGGATCTTTCTTGAGCAGAGCAACGCCTCGCCAGGAATTTCTGTACATCAGCCAGATCCGCCAAACTGACGTTACGATATAAGGATTAGGGACTCAAGCCAAAGCGCTGAAGAATGGCCTGTGGAGAGCCGAGAGCGGCGGGAAGCCGACGCAGTGGCAGATGGGTGAGAATGGCGAATTCGGCGAGGTGGA
>JALYTQ010000120.1 GCA_030854195.1 Chloroflexota bacterium | reverse complement strand
CGTAGACTACAGCAAAAACGGGTGTTTAGAGGAGACGCGTCATTGGGAGTAGCTGACCATTGCGAAAGCGTCCTGCGGAAAACTGCTCGATCGGTAGCGTCGAGGCGCGCCCGTCGAGGATCAGCTCAACCAGTAGTTTCGCCGCCATCGGCGCATGCATAAAACCATGGCCGGAGAAACCGCAAGCGCAGAGAAATCCGCCGACCTCTGTTGGACCCAGAATCGCGTGCTCGTCCGGCGTCATCTCGTAGTGGCCCGACCAGCAGCGCGCAATTGCGGCGTTGCTGAGCGTGGGGCAACGACGCGCTATCTGCTCCGCCACGTCCTGCCACTGTCGTTCCTCGATCGGCAGATCGAACGCAGCAGGCTCCAGGCGCTGATTGCGCCGTATCTCTTCGTCGTCGATAGCGAGAGGAATGGTCAGGAGCACGCAGTCTCCGCGTCGTCGGAAATGAAAGCCCGTACTCAGGTCAACGACCATTGGAAGATCATACGGGAGATCAGCAAATGGCTCGCTTAAATACACTTGACGGCGCAGGGGATAGACTGGCAGATCAGGAATGCCTGCCAGCCGGGCCACGAGCGCGGCATACGCACCAGCGGCATTGATAACCAGCGGCGTCGAGATGCGCTCCTGCGGCGTCTGGACGCCCTGAACGCGGCCATGCTCTACGTGAATAGCGGTGACTGGAGTATGTTCGCGTATGATAACTCCTTGCTCACTGGCCGCCGCGAGCAGCGCGCGCGTCATCGCCGCTGGATCGCTGTAGCCATCGCTGGCACAGAATGTCGCTCCCAGAATATCAGCAACCACGAGCTGTGGCACGCGCTGCTGTACCTGGGATGCGCTGAGCGGCTGCGTTGGCACGCCCAATGCCTGCTGTTGAGCTGCGTAGCGCTGCATTGCCTGCCAGCTCGGAGGCGTCGTCGTTAAGAAGAGATACCCGTACTGGTAAAACGTTGGCCGTGCGTTCTCGAAGGGCTGTTCGTGGGTGAATTGCTCGTAGAAGCGCACGCCTTCGATGGAGAAGCGAATGTCGATCTCATCGGCGAACTGCTGCCGAATGCCGCCTGTTGCGCGCCCACTGGAACCAGAGGCAATAGTGTCGCGCTCCAGGAGGACGATGCTGCTATTCCCAGCGCGCAGGGCAAGCTGGTAGGCGAGGCTGGCACCGATGATGCCGCCGCCAATGATCACTATGTCTGCTGTTTGCATAGGTAGTTTCTCTTTGGCTATTGCTTCCCTGCATTCTGCTTCTCAACCCGCGTCAGTTCGTCCTCGATCCAGAGCATATCTATGGTAGCGTGGCAGTCCACAAAGATGCGCCGGGCCTCACGCAGGTAGTCGAGTCTTCTGGCATATGCCCACTGTCTACCCTCCGCCTTCCGTTCGGCAGGCGGGAGCATGTCGCGCTGCTGCAGCGCGGCTCCAAAATAGTGGAGCGTGCGGGCGTAGTCCAGGCGGAGCTCGCGTTCGCGAAATATGTCAATAGCTTGTTCAAAATAGGAATCCGCCTCCTCATAACGCTTCTGCCTGGCGTGGATGAGTCCCAGCAGGCGATAGGCGCGCCCGGTGATGCGCGTTATCTCGTATTCTTGCGCATCTTTGAGGGTTTGCAATGTGACGGTATGGGCGGTCTCCAGGTCGTCAAGGAAAAAATAGATGCTCGCCAACAGGTAGCGGCCATCGATGATGATCTCTAATTCCAGCTCCTCAAGGGCGATAGCGCGCTGGATCGCGGCTCTGGCGCGCAGGAGAAGGGATGTATAGTTGTTCCTGCGTCGCCCTTTGGAAGAAAGGGGCTCATTCTCGCGGACGAGCTGAGCCTCGGTGATGCGCAGATTGCCCAGCCCGACCAGCGCGTAGCGGATGCAGCGCAGACTTTTTATGGCGCGACCGATGCTGATGGCGCGTAGGAGAGAGCTTCTGGCGTCGTCGAGTTTGCCGAGATCTTGCTGGACCTTTGCCAGTTCGACGCTGCACCAACTGATGCCCTCGCGATCATTGATGCGCTCAGCCAGAGCGATGCTGCGCTTAAACCATTCCTCAGATTCGAGCAGATCGCCCGAACGCTGGGCCACGTCTCCCAGATTGCCCATAGCGGTGGTCATGGTGGGGAGATCACCGATGCGCTCCGCCAGCTCTAGAGAACGGCGGAGATAGGTGCGCGCGGCTGACTGTTCACTTTTTACGATATAGGCGGCACCCAGATTGTTACAGACGCGATTCATATCCGAAACCAGATCGCTCTGTTCGTAGATCGTGAGCGCGATATTCATATGTCGCAGGCCATCATTGAGCGCGCCAGAACTGGCGGCGATAATACCAAGTTGTTCGTGGGCATAGCCCAGATCGAGCGGATCACCTGCCAGGGTGCGCTCTGTGCGCGTTTGCAGCTCTTTATTTGTCTGGGACTGTGTGGCTGCTAGATTTCCCTGGCCTCCTGCTCGCCTGGTGAGGACGCTGTAAGCCGTTTGCTGAGAGGGTGACTGCACGGCACCCTCAAGCACTTCCAGGGCTTCTTCTACATAGCGGCGCGCCTCTTGATAGTTTCCATCGGAGCGCAGCAAGGTACCATATTGTATCTGCAGGCAGGCCCATGCCGTGCCCGTTGTGATGCCAGCTTTTTGCATGACCTCTCTTCCATGTTGATTGCACGCGTAGGCGTGCGCGTATTCCCCTATCATGCTGCACACATAGCCAATATCGCGCCAGAGGAGCGCCTGAATCTGGACTTCTTGGCGGGCCTGTTCACTGTTATGCTGTTCCTGGCTGGCGAGATGGTGTTGGAAGCTCTCGCTGGTGCGCAGATCGAGAATGCACTCGTACAGGTAGCGCGCATCCTCGTAATTCCCCTGCACGCTACTGCATTCGGCCACGCGTTCAAGCAATCGGCAGACGTGTAGGAGCGTTGTGAAAGAGAGTTGCGCGATGCTCTGGGGCGTAATGAGGCGGATATGGGTATGGATATCGCTGCCTTCCGACATCTGGAGCGTCTTGCCGAGAAGCGCCTGGATGGTCTGCAAGTAATACTGCTGCGCTTCCGAGTAGGCCGCGATAGAGTACGCCTGGTTGCCCGCGAGCTCCGCGTAGTGGGCCATACTGGCGGAATTGCCGCCACCTTTGCCGAGGTGGTAGACGATCGCCGCCGCCACTTTCTCCTGTGGAGACGAGCCGTTGGCAATTTTGATGGCCTCGGCTGCCTTGCGATGAAACTGGGCGCGCCGGGCCGCTGACAGGTGTTCATACAGATGGCTGATGATGAGCGGGTGCCAGAAATGATAGGTGATGTGCGTGCCAGTGCCCTCTTCGGTCAGCAAGCCAGCGTATAGAGCCTCGTCGAGCAGATCGAGAATGGTATCCTCCGAGTGCTCGTTGGTCATGGGCAGCAACTGATTCAATTCGAAGGAGCCACCGAGCACCGCCGCTCTGCCCAGTAGCGCCTGGCAACCACTGCTCAGGCGTCCCAGGCGGCGTTCAAGGACGGCGGCGATGGCTTCGGGCAAGAGGCGCTCGGGTCGGGGTGTGTCATATCCCGTCGCAGCGGCGGGCGAGCGACCACCTTGCTGATTGATAGCTATGGGCACGAGCGGCTCTTCCTCGCTTGTTCCAACATAGCGCGCCAGCTCTTCGGCGAAGAAGGGATTCCCCGCCGCCTGTGTCTGGATGCTCTGCACGGCGTCCTGTGGCAGATGAGAGACGAGCGAGCCGATCTGTGACTGGGTCAATGGATGCACGGCAAGGGCGGCGATGGCCTGTTCGCGCTGCAGATCGGCGATGAGCGTGCGCAACTTATGTTGTGGTGGCAACTCCGCGTCGCGGCAGGTTGCCAAAAGGAGCACGCGCTGGTCCTGGAGATGATGGGTGAGGTAGGTAAGCAATTCGATACTGCTATCATCGGCCCAGTGCAGGTCGTCGAGGATCAGCAGCAATGGATTGATAGTGCTTAATGCATCGAGCAGTCCAAGCGTCGCCTCCCACAGGTGCAGGCGCTCCTGCTCGTGAGGGAGAGGAGTCGCCGAGCGGGTGTCGGCGGGCGTCGCTGGCAGCAATTCTGGGAGCAAGGGGCTGAGGCGCTCCAATTTGAAGGGAGCCATGTGCGCGGCGGGCGCGCCCACCGTGGTAACGAGCTCATCGATCGTCTGCGCGCCCTGCAACAATGTGCGCAGCAGCTCCGTCCAGGGCCGATAAGGAATTGTGCCTTCCTGCTCGTAAGAGCGACTCCACGCCACGGCCCAGTCGCGTGTATACGCTTCAAGGCTCAGTTCTTCGGCCAGGCGTGTCTTGCCGATGCCAGGCTCTCCAATGAGGAGCAGCAGGTGCGGTTGGCGTGGTCTGGATGATGAGGTCGTGGGGGCGCGCAGGGGGCCGCTCAATCGGTTATCATCGCGTCCAGGGTGATGATATGGCGCGGCTTCCAAGGCAAGCATCACCTGGCGCAGGGTTGCAAGCTCCTGATGGCGTCCAATCAAGGGGCTCTGGTTGTGGCGACCCAGGTGCAGTACTGGTCGCGAGAAGGCTGGCTCGGGTGCTATGAGAGGTGAGGGGGACTGAGGAAGGATGGGATGTGTGAGCTGATAGGGGTGTGGCTCTTTACTTTGCGCCCAGCCGCCCTGCGTGCGTGGGGTCGATGCGGCTGGTATCCTGCCCTGGCGTAACTCCTCGAACAGTTTGCGTGTCTCTGGCAAGGGATCGCCTTCATAGTCGCGTTCGAGCATAGCAACGTGTTGGCGGTAGACCTGCAGTGCCTCGCCGCGCCGGTCGAGGTGGGTGAGAAGGATCATCAGGCGTTGGAGCGCCGTCTCGTTGGTTGGTTCAGCCGTGCGCAGGCGGTCCAGCGGCTCTATCGCGCTAGCCAGGGCACCCCGTTCGGCGCGCAGATTCGCCAGGTCAAGCAGGAGTCCTATCCAGGCGCGCTGCAAGGCGTCGCGGCGCGGCGCGGCCCATTCCGAGTAGAGTTCTTCTAGCAGATAGCTGCCCCTGTAGAGTGCCGCCGCCTCTTCCAGTAGCCGTTCGGTTTCAGCGGGATCTGAGCAGTTGTGAGCCTCCTTCAATAAGCCCTCGAACGCCTCGGCATCTACCCAGATCTGTGCGCTGTCGGCAATCTCCAGCACATCGCGTTCGAGGCGCAGCATGCGCGACGCGGCGGGACGGGAGATTTCGGGTTCAAGGATCTGGCGCAGCTCGTGGACCGCGCCATTTAAGCGATTGGCGGCGATATCGACTTCAAGATCGGGCCAGAGAAGCTCCATCACCTGCTCCCGACTCAATCTGCGCCCAGGACTACTCAGCAGGCAGCCTAGCAGGGCGCGGGCGCGGCGGCGATGCCAGATGCGACTATCGAGCGCGCTCCATTCATTGCCATTTTTGCGCTCGACGCGGAATTGACCCAGTAAATAGAGGCGCAGAACAGGGGAAGCCGCTGTAGTGGGTTGTGGCGCATGTGCACCATCCTCGCCCGGCGTTGGCTGTGCTAGTTCGGCGGGCAGTTGCGAGCCAATGTATTTGCTGACCGTACGCCCTTTTTCGCTCCAATATGCGTACCAATACGGCCCATGCCCTTCGCCCTCCCGGCACTTACGGCAGCGCTGTTTCCCGCAGCGCGTGTACTGCTGGCGATAGGTGACTTTGCTCTTCATGGTATGTTGCCTATCTGCTCTGGGTCGATAATCCCTGAGAAGCCGCCTTGCTCAAATTAGGCCGACTGTAGCTACGCTAGACATTATAGCCTACGATCATAGACATAACAACTATATAGCCCATCTACTCTATAATAATTATCATTCGCGAACTCCATAGCGATGTTCTAGTTCCTGGATGGCGGGCAGTCCGACGAGATCGGTAAACTGCGAGAATGTCACCGTATCATCGGCACGCGTCGTCGGAACTTGTCCCTGTTTGAGCGTATCGAGCATGGTGAGTAGCGAGCGGGTGGCGCTAAAGAGCAGGCTAACTGGAAAGAGAACCAGCTTATAGCCAAGCGCCTGAATATCCGCGAGTGGGAGCAGGGGCGTCTTCCCACTCTCAGCCCAGTTGAAGAGTAGCGGAGTGTCTGGGAACGTGCTGGCGATCTTGCGCAACTCGTCCAGTGAGCGCGGTGCCTCGATAAAGACGATATCTGCGCCCGCTTCGCGATAGGCGAGGCCGCGTTGCAGCGCGTCATCCAGACCATTGACGGCGTTGGCATCGGTGCGGGCGATAATGACAAAATCGGGATCGTGGCGCGCATCGACGGCGGCGTGAATCTTCTGCACCATCTCCTGCATGGGGATCACCTGTTTCCCTTCCATATGTCCGCACTTCTTAGGCCAGACCTGATCCTCGATATGCAGCGCGGAGACACCTGCCCGTTCGTACTCGCGAATAGTGCGCCCGACGTTGATGGGGTTGCCAT
The DNA here is from genome assembly GCA_030854195.1 of Chloroflexota bacterium. Taxonomy (GTDB): domain Bacteria; phylum Chloroflexota; class Ktedonobacteria; order Ktedonobacterales; family Ktedonobacteraceae; genus JACDAE01. The sequence continues at coordinate 7,716 of JALYTQ010000120.1, read as the reverse complement.
AGCCGGTATCGGCATCCGCGATCAGAGGCACATCTCCCACCACCGAGGCGAGCGCGGCGGCGCGGTTGACCATCTCGCTCATGGTCAATAGGCCGACATCGGGCTGGCCGAGGGTGCTGGCCGCCGTTCCAAACCCTGTCATATAGACAGCCGGAAAGCCCATCTGAGCGATGAGGCGCGCGCTCAATGCATCGTATGCTCCCGGCGCGACGATCAAATCTGGGGTTGCGAGCAAAGCGCGTAGACGAGTAGTTGCACGCATGGCGTATATTTTTCCCTTCTGAGAGTTCTTCTGTTTGCCTGTCATAAGTTAATGAGAGTGTCAAAGTATGTCTTCTTGCAATTATGATATCATGAGTTGTGCGCGTTTTGTCGGCGCTCTGGATCTCATTGTTTGTCCTATGGAGGAAGACATCTATGGAAGATGCCGTTATTATCTCAGCCGTGCGTACACCGATTGGGCGGTATGGTGGAGTTCTGAAAGACGTGCGCCCGGACGATCTTGCCGCTCTGGCGATCGCCGAGGCGGTCAAGCGCGCAGGCATCGACGCGGGCGACGTTGAGGATGTCATCTTCGGGGCCGCCAATCAATCCGGCGAGGATAACCGCAATGTTGCGCGTATGGCGCTGTTGTTGGCTGGTCTACCTATGCATGTGGCGGGGCAGACCATCAACCGGCTCTGCGGCTCGGGCCTGCAGGCGATCAATAGCGCGGCTCAGGCCATTCAGACCGGGGCGGGCGATGCCTTCGTCGCTGGCGGCTCGGAGAATATGACGCGGGCACCTTTCGTCATGGGGAAGCCCGACGCCGCCTTCAGTCGCGCTATGCAGTTGCAGGATACCACGATGAACTGGCGTTTCGTCAATCCGCGCCTTGTCGAACAATACCACCCCTATAGCATGGGCGAGACGGCGGAGAACGTCGCTGAGAAGTACGGCGTCAATCGCGTTGACCAGGACAACTTCGCGCTGCGCAGCCACCAGCGCGCCATCGCCGCCCAGCGCGCCGGACGCTTCGCAGATGAGATCGTTCCCGTCACCATTCCCCGCAAGAAGGGCGAGCCGGTAGTTGTCACTGACGATGAGTCGCCGCGTGCCGATACCTCGCTGGAGAAGCTCGCCGCCCTCAAGCCCGTCTTTCGTCAGGGAGGAACCGTCACGGCTGGCAATGCGGCGGGCCTCAACGATGGAGCGGCGGCCCTGGTTTTAACATCGCTCAGCCGTGCTCGCGCTCTAGGCTTGCAGCCGCGCGCCCGCGTCGTCGCGTCCGCTGTGGCAGGCGTCGATCCGGCATACATGGGGCTGGGTCCCGTTCCGGCGACACGCAAAGTATTGCAGCGCGCTGGCTTAAGCCTGCAAGATATCGACCTGATCGAATTGAACGAAGCCTTTGCCGCGCAGAGCCTGCAGTGCGCTCGTGAACTGGAGATTGACCAGGAGAAGCTCAACGTCAACGGCGGTGCCATCGCCCTGGGACATCCCCTCGGCTGCAGTGGAGCGCGCATCGTCGTAACCCTGCTGCACGAGCTGGAACGGCGCGGTGGGCGCTACGGCCTGGCGACGATGTGCATCGGTGTTGGACAGGGCATCGCCACTATTATCGAGCGTATCAAGTAGCGGAGAGGATGAACGCTATTCAGCGGATGACGTGTTGTCTCGTAGCCTGTCTGCATGAAAGGTCCAGGCGCGCTCCCAAAGAGCGAGGAGCGCCTGGACCGTCTGTATTGCGCGCTCAGCGGGCATCTGCGCTATCCATGTATAGCTTCCGCCGATGCCAGCCCCACCCTGAAAGTCCGTAGCATTGATAATGTGGTTGAGCTGTATCTGTAGTTCCTCGGTGGGATCGAGCGTGAAGAAGGTCGGTTGATCGCGCAAGAACGGGTACTGCTGCTGGAGGTGCTCCCAGACACTGCCGGTATCGAAGAGCAGGCTTGCAGACGTCCCCTTGTTTTCCACCACCGCGAGAGGTCTTCCCTGCTCTCTACACCACTGCCGAAACGCCTGATGCGTCGCGTTGGCCGTATCGGCGGCGTTTTGAACAAGGTAGCCATTCCTGCGCGCCTGTTCCAACGCCAGCGTGTCCCCAGAGTTCATCGTGTTGATCTCGTCTCATCAGAGTATTTTATTGTGCTGCTTACCTGCCTCACTATACTCGCTAATTGTTAAGGGAGTTTTATTGGGATGTTAAATATCTCTCCCCTCTCGAATTGGTAGGGGGAATTGAGCGCGCCATGTGACGAGCAAACTACCGAGAGAGTTGGGCGCGAGAAAGCGTTTTTGTAGTCCTGCCTCTGTGCTTAGTTCGAGATGCATATATATGCAAATGAGACTGATCTGATACATACAGCACGTATAGTTACTTTTGGGTGAGTGTTTCTATCTGCAAAGAATGAAAGGACCTGGGACTATGAAAGTGCTGATTATCTATGACGCAACGTGCAGTTCTATAAAGCGCATTGCCCAGGCCATAGCCGGGACCTTGCGTGCTGAAGGGTCTGTGTTCCTTTCCCCTGTAGAGGAAACGAGCAGGTTCAATCTGAAAACCGTCGATCTGCTGATCGTAGGCTGTCCAACGGAGAGGCTTGACCTTACGCCCGCTATGCAAGCTTACCTGGAGAGCATTCCAGCGGAGTCGCTCAATGGCCTGCTGATTGCGGCCTTTGACACGCGTCCTTGCATCTCTGTGTGGGAAACAGGCTCGGCAGCCTGGTCCATTGTTCGCCACCTTGAAGAGTTGGGGGCAACGCATATCTCGCCGCCCGAGAGCTTTTTCGTTTGCGAAGGCTCCTTGGAAGAGGGTGAGCTTGAACGCGCTGCGCAGTGGGCGACTGCTCTGCTCAATCGTGCCGAAGCGGACCTGCGCGTGGCCGAGAACGCTTGAGATCAGGATTACAGAATTGAGTCAGAAAGCCCCCATCTTTTCAGAGGGGGATGAATGGCTCCTCCTGTTGGTGGCGCGATGGGGGGAGAAGACCCTCCCTCTCCAAAAGTACCAGGTCTTTTTGTATGGTGCCTCTTATTTGTTATACTCCCTCTATACACTACTCAAACACATTGACGGAGTGAATACCTGTGCTGATCTACGAGTACAAGCTGGATGGAACACATCAGCAGTATGCAGCCATTGAGGAAGCCATACGCATTGTCCAATTCATTCGCAACAAGTGCGTGCGTCTCTGGATGGACGGCGAGCGCGTCTCGAAAAATGATCTGCAATGCTATTGTGCGGTTCTGGCGAAAGAGTACTCCTTTGCTGCTTGCCTCAACTCCCAGGCGCGGCAAGCCAGTGCCGACCGTGCCTGGTTTGCGATCTCCCGTTTCTATTCCAACTGCCGAGAGCAGAAACCAGGCAAGAAGGGCTATCCCACCTTCCAACATGATAATCGAAGCATCGAATACAAAGCGACGGGGTGGAAACTCGATTCTGATGGCAGGCATATCACCTTCACCGATGGCTGTGGCATTGGTCGGCTGCGTCTCATCGGCACACGCGAGATTGAGACCTTTCCCGTTGGGCAGATCAAGCGCGTTCGTCTCATCAAGCGGGCCGATGGGTTCTACTGTCAATTTGTCGTGAATGCCTCGCGCGTGGTGGAGCATCCCCCGACAGGGAAAGAGGCTGGCATTGATGTCGGACTCAACGCCTACTACACCGATTCAGAAGGGCGAACGGTTGCCAACCCGCGCTTCTATCGCAAGGCAGAGAAGAAGCTCAAGCGCCTGCATCGCCAGCTCTCCCGCAAGCAAAAGCAGAGCAGCAACCGCAAGAAAGCCAGAAAGCAGCTGGCAAAAGGCTATCTCAAGGTTCAAAGGCAGCGTGAAGATTTTGCCCGCAAACAGGCAAACGCGCTCATTACGTCTCACGACCTGATTGCCTTTGAAGACGTGAAAGTCTGCAATATGGTGCGCAACCACCATCTCGCCAAATCCATCAACGATGCCGCCTGGAGCCAGTTTCTCAGCTGGGTTCTCGCCTATGGGACCATGTATCGGGTTGCCGTCATCAAGGTCGCTCCTCACTATACCAGCCAGGACTGTTCGGAGTGTGGTACCCGCGTCAAGAAAAGCTTGAGCGTGCGGACCCATATCTGTCCCCACTGTGGGGTCGTGCTCGATCGTGATCACAATGCGGCCAGGAACATTTTAGACAAGGCCAGAGAACGTACCGTAGGGCATACGGGAACACACTCCTGGGAGTGAAACGCTTCTGGACAGGGGACCGCTACTTCTCGTTTGTGAGAGTGGGAAGCAAGCCCCCTGGTCGAAGGAAGAATTTCCCGGCTGGAAAGCCGGGAAGTGTCAAGTTTTTCAAGCACCGTATGGTATACTTGGAGCATGCTGCCAGTACCTTCAGTCAAACGAGGAGGCCCCCGTGGAGCAAAAGAAGCCGCATGCTCACTACGACGAATTCGCAGAGCAATTCACTTCAGTAATGTTTGACCACTGGACCGATATTCTGCAAGTTATCAACCGTCAATCTCCCCGCGTCGCCGCTCTGCTACGAGTTGCAACGCCTGCGGGCCTCAAACGTATGAATGGCGTATGGCGCATACAGATCACGACCAGACGGGTGGTGCAACAGGAAAAGCTGCACCAGCCACGCGACAATGAGATTGTGGCGCGCGCGATCCAGTTGTTTTGTTATAGCAAAGCTCAGCTCAAACTCCCGCATATTGTGGTTGAGTTTGAGATTTGACGAATAGGCAATCAGACAGGCAACTGAAGCACGAGGCTACAGCTATTTCTTGACCTTCTCAATATCGCGCAATACATGAATTTCATACTAAAATGAAGTAGAAAGGTAGCCTTCCATGTCTACTGCTCAGCCGAAGGCGCGGCGACGCTTTCCCGGCCTGGACCCGATTGTGCTGCAACATCCCTACGATCGCGCAGCCCTTAACGCGCTTCAGAGGGTACCGGGCCTGGATATCGTGGTACGCAAGTTTATCGAGCTGCTCCCAGAGCGTGTTGCCTATATCCAGCATGTAGCTCAAATGGTTCGTGTCTCTCCATTGCAGTGCCCCCATCTGTACAGTCAATTGCAAGAGGCGTGTGCAATTCTGGATATACGCGAGCCGGAACTCTATGTCGCGCAGTTCCCCGCTCCCAATGCCTATACCAGCGGACACAATAATCCCTTTATCGTGGTTACCACGGGGCTGCTCGATCTGATGAGCGATGATGAGGTACTGGCGGTGATCGCGCACGAGCTCGGCCATATCAAATCGGGGCATGTGCTCTACAAGACGATGGCGCGCGGCATCAGCTTCTTGCTGACGCTCCTCAGCGATATGACATTGGGCCTGGGACGCCTGATTGGTCGTAGCCTGGAAGTCACGCTGCTGGAGTGGGACCGCAAGTCGGAGTTTACAGCGGATCGCGCCGGTATGCTGGTAGTACAGGACCCACAGGTGATGCTCTCGCTGATGATGAAGCTCAGCGGTGGCACACTCTTCCAGAAGGACCAGATGGATGCCCGCGAGTTCCTCAAGCAAGCCGACCTTTACGAAGAGGTCGATGCGAACGTGCTTGATCGCATGTATAAAATGCTGATGATTACGCCGCTGAGCCATCCCTTGACCATCGTGCGCGCGCGCGAGATTATGAACTGGTCCGAGAGCCGTGGCTACAAAGATATCCTGGAAGGACGCTATCCGCGCACGCCCGGTTCGGCTGGCCCATCCAACAACGGAACATATGCAAAGAGCGGCCCCACGACCACCACTGCGAGCGAGCCGCAGCTGATCCGCTGCCCGCACTGTGGACGCGAGCAGATGAACAGGCGCTTTTGCAGCCTCTGTGGTGGAGTGATAGCGTAATGCGCAGGCGGCGGGACATCTCTACCCAGTTTATCGGCTACCTGATGGTGATGACCGCCTCGCTGCTGTTTGGCTTCAATGGCAACCTTTCGCGTCTCCTCTTTGATGGAGGCATCACGCCGATCACCCTGGTCCAGTTTCGCATGCTGATTGGTGGCGGTTGCCTGCTCGGAGTTCTGCTGGCGGGTCAGCGCAAGGCGCTCATCGTGAGCCGCCGACACTGGGGTTGGCTGGTCGCTTTTGGCCTTACCCTGGCGCTGGTCACATATACCTACTTTGTCGCCATCAGCCTGCTGCCCATCGCCATTGCCCTGGTGATCCAGTTCAGCGCGGCGGCCTGGATGGCGCTCGGCGAGGCTATCTGGCGGCGGCGTCTCCCCTCGCGCTACGTGCTCAGCGCGCTGTTGTGTACTTTTGGCGGCATCGTGCTGCTCACCGGCATCTGGCGTCTCAGCTTCAACGGACTGAACCTCGTTGGCCTGCTCTATGCCCTCCTGTCGCTGGTAGCGTATGTCGCGTATCTGCTGCTGGGGAGACGCGCTGGCCGCGACCTCCCTTCGCTCTCGACAACGACGTATGGTGCCCTGGTCGCAACGGTCTTCTGGTTTTGCGTGCAGCCGCCGTGGACCGTGCCCGCGAGCACATGGGTACCACGCAACTTTCTGCTGATCTGCATTGTCGGCATCTTTGGCATGGCGATACCGTTCAGCCTGATGCTCGGTTCCTTGCGTCGTATCGATGCGACTCGCGTGGGGATCGCGGGCATGCTCGAACTGGTCGCCGCCGGTGTCATCGCCTACTTCTGGCTGGGGCAGCACCTGGACCTCTCGCAGATCGTCGGCTGCCTGCTCGTGCTGGTAGGATTGACCGTGCTGCAATACGAGAAGCCCGAGCCACTCGAACCGCTCTAGCAGCTAGCGGATGGATTGGTCGCGATAATGCGGGCGACGCAAGTGATCCTGGCTATAGTTTTCTTTATACGCCTCCGTCACAATCTTACAGATCTCCCTGGGATCATCCGAAAGGCGCAGCAGGAGCGTATCCTCTTGCGAGACGGTGCCAGCTGCGAGCATAGCTTTGTGAATCCAGTCAACTAGCCCACCCCAGAACGTTGAATCGTAAAGGATCACGGGGAAGTGATTGACTTTTTTAGTCTGGATCAGGGTCAGTGCCTCGAAGAGCTCGTCCATCGTCCCGAAGCCACCTGGGAAAATGACAAATGCCTCCGAGTACTTGACAAACATGGTTTTGCGCACGAAGAAGTAGCTGAAGTCGACGGAGACATCCAGGTACGAATTCGACGCCTGCTCGAATGGCAGTTCGATATTGCAGCCGATGGAGCAGGAGTCGCCCTCCTGAGCGCCCTTGTTGGCCGCCTCCATAATGCCGGGTCCGCCGCCTGTGATGATGCCGAAGCCGGACTTCGCCAACAGCCGCGCGGTCTCCTGTGCCGCTTTATAGGCATCGGTCTCTGCGGTCAGGCGCGCTGAGCCGAAGAAGGCGACCGAGGGCGGGATATGCGCCAGCACATCGAAGCCATCGATGAACTCGCTCATAATGCGGAAGACGCGCCAGGGGTCGGTGAGCGTAAAATCGAGGTTCAGGGCGCGCTCAATGCCGTGCTGTTCCTTTTTTACCTGCTCGCTTGAGATCGGTTCTGTCGGGCTGATCAGCGGCTGCGTGGGACGGCGCAACAGGCGCTCGTCTTCTGTAATGTGCCCGTTCTGGTTGTTGGGCGCACGGTAGCGTGGCGCGTAGCGCGTGGCCTTGCGATTGCGATTATTCGATCCATTGCTGGATTTTTTATCAGAGTTATGATTACGACTCATTCATCCTCTTCTTTTTCAGTACGTTTCTTCAAAATCACCGTCGCCAATGGCGGCAGCGTCAGCATAAT
>JALYTQ010000381.1 GCA_030854195.1 Chloroflexota bacterium | reverse complement strand
ACCATATTGTGCCCCAGGGCCAGTATGGCTACAATCCAAACCTGACGGGTCCTGCTGGCGTCAAAGGCACCTCCGGTGATACCGCTATGGCCAAGCAGTTGTTCCAGCAAGGACTACAGGAAGAGGGTTATAGCAGTGCCTCTCAATTGCCATCGATCACACTGACCTATGCAAGCGCAGGCAGCCAGGCATCGAGAGATGAAGTCGCTGCGATGCAGCAGATGTGGCAGACGGCCCTGGGCGTCTCGGTCAAGACAAACGATATCGACCTCAATACCCTGTTTAACGACGAGGGTCTTGGTGCCAACAATCCACTGCAGTTCTACACCGGTCCCGGCTGGATCGCCGACTACCCCGATCCTCAAGACTGGACCACGCTCCAGTTCGCCGCCGGTGCGGGACAGAACGGCATGAACTACGGACAGAACAAGGGCTCCGGTGCCACCGAACAGCAGGCGGTACAGAAACAATTGGATGCAGCCGATAGCATGACCGATCCTACAGCTCGCTTACAGGCATATAACCAGGCCGAGCAGGCGCTGGTCAACGATGTGGCCTGGCTCCCTATGGAGCAACAGTACGTATCCGGTCTAATGAAGCCGTGCGTGAAGGGCTTCAAGACCAACGGTGAAGGGCTGTTCCCGCCGGACTCCTGGGCCAGGGTCTACATCTCGACGGATACCCCATGCGTTAACGCCACCGTCGGGTCGTAGTTGCACACAGGTAACGTCAGAAGCATCTGACAGACTCAAGGGGACAGCAATAACGCTATTGCTGTCCCCCTTTGCTCAAAAACATATATTTATTTCTATGTCTTGATGGCAGAGTGGATTTGTAGCCGCTAGCTTGACAATGGTACTAACGTCACATAGAATAATGAACAATATTCCTTGTTTAGATGGTCAACGTTCGCCTTTGGGCCTCTCTTGCAAGAAAAAGGTGCCATTTCGCAGATAGCGCTCATTTTTAGAACGTTCGACCTGTATACCCATTGTTTGCGTAGCAGAGATGCCGTTCGGACGGTCTTTCTCTACCCTTTGTAGCCTCGTATTTACCACATGAGGGGGCGCGATTAAGCATGGTACAATTTTTGATCAAGAGGTTCATCGGTCTCCTGTTCGTCGTGATCGGTGTGACCTTAATCACCTTCATCATGGGGCTCAATGCCCCCGGCGATCCGATCCGCACTCTGCTAGGGCAGCACTTCGATCCACGGCTCTACGCCCAACTCAAGCACGCTTATGGATTAGATCTGCCCTGGTACCAACAGTATTACAACTACATCGTCAACCTGCTCCACTTCAACTTTGGCTATTCCTTTAAACAACAGGGCCAGAGCGTGTGGAGTATTCTCTCCAGCGGTGTCCCTATCTCAACTGAGTTGGGCTTCTGGGCACTCATCCTGGAAATACTGGTCGGCGTGCCGCTTGGAGTGATTTCGGCCATGAAGGCCAACACCTGGATAGACACAACAAATATGGGCATCATGCTCGTACTTTTTGCGATACCGGTCTTTGTGCTCTCGGTATTCGCTCAAGTGATCATCGTCTGGCTCGATCAGCACACTGGCGGCAGTTGGCCTGTATCCGGCTGGGGCAATCCCTGGCAATACACCTTTAGCGACTTGCAATTTAAGATCGTACCCATTCTCGTGTATGCCTTTACCGGTATGGCGTACATTGCGCGCCTCTCGCGTACCAGTATGCTGGAGGTTCTGCGCCAGGACTACGTGCGCACAGCACGGGCAAAGGGGCTGAGCGAACGCGTCGTGATCTATCGCCACGGTTTACGCAACGCTCTGATCCCGCTCGTCACCGTGCTTGGTTTCTCCATTGGCTTGCTCGTCACGGGCGCGTTCTTTATCGAGCAGATCTTTAACATTCCCGGCATCGCCCAGATCACTATCACCTCGATCAATTCGCGCGACTATCCCGTTATCCAGGCGACTACCGTCCTGCTCGCCGTCGCGGTCGTGATAGGCAATCTCATATCGGATATCCTCTATACCGTCGTTGACCCGCGCATCAAGGTCGCATAGGAGGCTGGGAAAAAAATATGGATACACGAGACAGAAACACCGACCCCACCGCCCAGGGAGCGATGATTCCAGACGGCGCGATACTGCCAACCGATCCCATCCTGATCGATGCCGGGGAGACGATCCCTGGCGGCCCTCCGGCACCAGGCGAAACGACTTCCATAAAGGGAACAGAAAAAATACGCACACCATTCCAGGAATCGTTGCTGCGACTCTGGCGCGATAAGCGGGCAATGGTATGCGCGGGGATCATCCTCTTCTTCGTCCTGCTCGCCGTCTTAGGGCCGCTCATCTACCAGCATATCGGCGGAACATTTCAGAGCTCGATCAATGGAGCAACTTCCGCTTCGGTCTACCACAATCCTTTCCACCAGGAGCTCGATCACCAGGATGAATTTGTCTCTGGGATGTACTGGCTGGGCACCGATTCAGTCGGACGAGACCTGCTGGCGCGCCTGATGCAGGGGCTGCTGATCTCGATTAGCGTTGCCGTGCTGGTTGAGATCGTCGACATCGCTCTTGGCATCACCATCGGTGTGCTGGCAGGATACTTCGGCGGCTGGATCGATCAGTTCCTGGCCCGCTTCACCGATATTATGTTCGCCTTCCCCGGACTGCTCTTCGTCATTCTGCTCACGGGCATCTTTGGCACCTGGGCGGACACCACGTTAGGCAATATTCCAATTATCGGCCCCAACGGAAATGCGCGTCTTATCCTCGTCTCCCTGGCCCTGGCATTCACCGCCTGGCCCCTGATGGCGCGCTACGTGCGTGGACAGACGCTCCAACTGAAGGAGCAACAGTTTGTAGAGGCTGCGCGCACTTCTGGCGCGAGCAGTGCTCAGATCATTCTACGCCATATCATTCCCAACCTGTTCAGCATCGTGATTATCGCCTCAACCCTCAACATCGCGAATACGATTGTGGGCGAAGCAGGCATCAGTCTGCTTGGTTTAGGCGTACAATCACCTGGGTCAAGCCTCGGCCTGATGATCTCAGACGGCATATCCCTCATCGACAGCCATCCGTGGGAAGTTCTGTTGCCATCCATTGTGCTGGCGATCATCGTGCTCTGCTTCTCCTTCCTCGGTGATGGCTTGCGCGATGCCTTCGACCCACGCTCGAAAGACTAGTAAACGGAGAAAATGAAGATATGGCAATGAATTTGCTTGAAGTCAATAATCTGCAAACCTACTTCTTCACCCGTGGAGGAGTAGTCAAGGCGGTCGACAACGTGTCGTTCGTGATGAAGGCGGGCGAGACGCTGGGGGTCGTGGGCGAGAGCGGCTGTGGCAAAAGTGTGACCGCCCTCTCCGTGATGCGCCTGATCGCTAATCCGCCTGGGAAGATCGTTGGCGGCGAGATTAACTTCAACGGCGAGAATATCCTGGAGAAGAACCAGCACGAGTTGACCGAATTGCGTGGCAGCAAAATCTCTATGATCTTCCAGGACCCGATGACCTCGCTCAACCCGGTCTTTACCGTCGGCTATCAGATCGCCGAGACTGTCAAGCGTCACCGCAAGGATGTGAGCAACGACCAGGCGTGGAAGCGCGCGGTCGAGATGCTCGATCTGGTGCGCATTTCAGATCCCAAGCGACGCGCCAAGAACTATCCCCACGAGTTTAGCGGCGGCATGCGCCAACGCGTGATGATCGCCATCGCGCTCTCCTGCAATCCGCAGATCCTCATCGCCGACGAGCCGACGACCGCGCTGGACGTGACCATCCAGGCGCAGGTATTGGAGCTGATGAAGGGCCTTTCGCAAGAGTTCAATACAGCCGTGATGCTGATTACGCACGACCTGGGCGTGGTCGCGGGCACCTGCCAGCAGGTGAACGTGATGTACGCGGGGCATATCATAGAATCGGCTCCTGTCAAACAGATCTTCGAG
>JALYTQ010000119.1 GCA_030854195.1 Chloroflexota bacterium | reverse complement strand
CTACAATGCTAGCCGTGCCAAAGGAAAGCGGCGTGTGCAGACTGATGCCTTTGTGCAGCACATCCCAGGGACCAAGCCCCACGGCGGAACGATACGTGCAGATATCCCCAACCGAGAAAACGAATAGTCCGAAGATCACGATGAGAAGCCGCCCGAGATATCTCCACGGTCGGTCGATGCGTAGCGCGCTCAATTGCATGCAGCTGTCCTTCGTTGTTTGCCCTTATGTAAAGAGAGGATGCGAATAGAGAGTATTGGTAAAGTATAGGTGACGATGAGGGAAGATACAACAGCCAATCGGGGGAAGGATGAGCGTCATTACATCATAGGTGAATTTTAGCGGTTACTCAAACTGCGCAGGCGTGGGAAGACATCGCGCGCGAAACCATCAATGAAGGCGCGCTGATCGGGTCCCGCCGTATGGAAGATCAGACTATCGAAGCCCAGCTCAATATGCTGCTGCGCGTACTTGACGTGATCCTCAACGCTATTCGAGAAGCAGCCGGTCTTCTTGATCGTATCGGGACCGACGACCTGACCGTTCTCCTGCGACATCGCCGGAGTGTATATGTTCGCCTCGAAGAGTGCCGGGACGTAGCTGCCCGCCCAGTACTTGATCTGCTCCTGAACGGCGGCATCGACATCGTTATTGTAGCTAACGTTCAGCTCGATCAGGCGCGGCAGGCGCGCGGGATCTTTGCCAGCCTTTTTGGCGCTCTCCTCGAAGCTCTTAATGATGCCCTTATACAGATCGGGCTCCTTGCCGCCGACGGACCACAGGCCATCGCCATGCTTGCCCGCGAACTCCGCGCTATGCGGGACCAGCGCCGAGATGATAATTGGAATGTGGGAAGCGGGCGGAGTGAAGAGCCGCGCCTTCTGGGTATGATAGTATTTGCCCTCAAACGTCACCTCTTCGCCGCTCCACAATGCGCGAATAAGCGTAATCGCCTCCTCCAGGCGGTCACGGCGCTCGGCATACGTGGGCCATTCGCCCGTCACGGCAAACTCATTGAGCGCCTCGCCGGTGCCCAGGCCGAGCCACGTCCGGTTGGGCGCGAAATGCGAGACGGTCGCCGCCGCCTGCGCGATAATCGCCGGATGATAGCGCAGAATCGGGCAGGTCACGCCGGGACTCAGAATGATGCGCTCGGTATGCGTCGCCACCGCGCTCAGCCACGTCCACGTAAACGGAGCCTGCCCCTCTTCGCTCCAGGGATTGAAGTGGTCGCTGACATCGAGCAGATCAAAACCAGCTTTATCGGCGTTGACCGCGTACTCCATCAATTCCACGGGCGCGTACTGCTCCGGGCCAGCCTTCCAGCCAATCTGTACCATATCATTTATCCTCTCTTGATCTCATCTTAGAAGGTGAAATAGTCGCGTATCATCTATAGACTCGAACAAGAAAGCGGAAAAGTTTCAATCGTTAACGCTGGATTTACCATAGTTCCATCAGGCATAAGAATTCGTCATTTTCCAATTGCCAGACCAGGATATAGAGGCGGCTTCATAGCTCACAGTACAGTTTTAGTCCGATGATACTCACTCCCAAATTTGTAGCAAGCAAGCGTTTTTGCCCCCCACAAGAACGTGACAATTACAACTGCAATGATAATGAGTATTCCAGTGCTAACCGGATCGTAATGTGAACCATAATTTGGAAAGAGAAACTCGCTGACATTGAGCATGGTATGAAAAAGGATGGCCACAAAGACGCTTTTTCCAGTGTTGTTGTAGAGCCAGGTGATAATAACTCGTACCCCAACCGTCCCAATGCATTGCCATACTATCCATGTGGGGGTGTTATGGGTCTGAATAAATGGCACGGTGTGCCAGATTGCCCAGAATGATCCCAAAACGAGACTCGCTTGTAAGGCCCCCCACCGATCTTGCAAAGGATCAATGGCGTACCCAGACCAGCCTACCTCTTCGCCTGTTGCGCCGATGAAGAATGCAAGAAAAAAAATCGGGATCGCCAGAAAGGGAATGTGTGGCTCAGGGAGAGGCACTCCTCTGAGATGTAGAACTGTATATGACAAAACCATCACAACAGGCATAGAGAGAATCGCGGGAATATACCAGATCTTCTGTCTGGTTCTCTTAAAATCGAAGACTCTCCCCAAAAGCTGCTTTACCCCACCAGAATTCTGTTCCCTGTACGTCAAAATCAAAGCAGCAGTAATTGGGCAGACGAACGTGAGCGCACTTAGAGGAAGGTTGATTGGAAGCGCTTTGGTGAGATCACCAGCGAAAGCATCCAGCAACCAGAACGGAAGAGCAAGCACAAAAACCAACACAAAGAATTTGAGGGGAAATTTTTTTACGCTCATGTTCTTTTTTCTCACCGAATGAGGCCAGTTCGGTGTAACTACTACTTGTGGCCCGTCCTTGTTTCGTAAACACTACAATAGTATACAATAACCAATAAACGAGGAGGATTTGCGCATGTCTGACACACCACACAAAGATGGGTACCTGCTAGACAACCAACAGGTCGAGGCAGGGACACGCTTCGATGCCCTATCGACACTCTTTAACCCATCGACGTTCCGGCATATTAGCGATTTCGGCATCAAGCCGGGATGGCGCTGCTGGGAGGTTGGAGCGGGCGGACCCTCGGTGCCCAGGTGGCTGGCGGAACAGGTGGGTCCCACGGGTCGCGTGCTGGCAACGGACATCGACGTATCCTGGACCCAGGAAGCTGCCGCTTCAGCGATCGAGGTACGCCGTCATGATGTGGCGCGCGATGAACCTCCGGCGGAGACCTTCGACCTCGTGCATGCGCGCCTGGTCCTGGTACACGTCGTCGATCGCGCCAGAGCCTTGCAGTCGATGCTCAAGGTGTTGCGCCTCGGCGGCTGGCTATTTATTGAAGACGCCGACCCGGCCCTGCAGCCGCTGATCTGCCCAGATGAGTACGGTCCCGAGCAGCAGTTAGCCAACAAGCTTCGCAACGGCTTCCGCAAGCTGCTGGCGCAGCGCGGCGCGGACCTCAGCTACGGACGTAAGCTCCCGCGACTGCTTCGGGAGGCAGGTCTGATCGACATAGAGGCCGACGCCTTCTTCCCATTGACCTCTCCAGCGTGCAACCTGTTGGAGGCCGCAACGGTCAAGCAGGTCCGGGAAGGGCTTATCACCCAGGGCTACGCGACCGTCGAGGAGATCGAGCGCCATCTCGCCAACATCGCAACCGGTCGGCTCGACCTCGCCACATCGCCGATGATCTCGGCCTGGGGTCGCCGTATGTAGATCGGCAGCAACGCCAAGTATGCATGTTATAATGACATAAAGCGTGCAAGAACTTAGCACAACGAGAGTTGTCCGCGAGCATCAAGAGCGGTTTGCCTGGAATTCTCTGTATTTTTAGCGCGAACCTGGAAAGGATCTACAATGCGCATCGTTTCTCTACTGGCAAGTGCGACGGAGATGGTCGCTGAGCTTGGCTGTCTCGACCAGATGGTGGGGCGCTCGCACGAGTGCGACTATCCGCCTGAGATACTGAGCCTGCCCGTCGTCAGTACGACCCAGATCAATGTAAACACCAGCAGCGAGCAGATCGACGCCCAGATCAAGCAGCTTGCCCATACTAAAGATGAGGTACAGGGAGACGCGCTCAAGACCCTGAGCATCTATGCCCTCGACATCGACCTCCTACAACAACTGCGCCCCGACGTGATCTTCACGCAGACACAGTGCGAGGTTTGCGCCGTCAGCGAGCGCGACGTGATGGAGGCGGTGCAGCAGTTGACGGGCTTGCAGCCGCGCATTGTCGCGCTCACGCCCTATCGGATGAACGATGTGTGGGAAGATGTAGAGCGTGTTGGCGCGGCCCTGGGACGACAGGAGAAGGCGAGGGAGCTCGTACAAAGCTATCAACAGCGCCTGGAACGCTTACAAAAGCTCAGCAATGGAAAACGCAAGCCCCGCGTCGCGGTCCTGGAATGGCTCGATCCGCTGATGGGAGCGGGCAACTGGATACCCGAACTGATTGCCTATGCGGGCGGCGAGAGCGTCTTTGGCGAGATCGGGCAGCATTCGCCCTGGCTCACCTGGGAGGAACTGCAGGCCGCCGATCCGGATGTACTGATCCTCTCGCCTTGCGGCTTCACCCTTGAGCGCACGCTACAGGATCTTCCCCTTTTGCAGCAGCATCCGTCCTGGCAGACGTTACGGGCGGTGCAGCAGGGACGCGTCTACGCCGTGGATGGCAACAGCTATCTGAATCGTTCGGGGCCACGAGTTGTTGAATCGGCGGAACTGTTGGCGCGCGTGTTGTGGGGGGAGCTAGCAGGCATCAGCGTTGATGCGCAGGCATGGAGCCATATAAACTAATATCGATACAAAACAAGGCGCTATTCCAGATTGGAGCGCAACCTGGAACAACGCCTTGTTTTCGCGCAAACAATTATGAGCGGTTAGATCTAGGCGCAAACGCCCAGAAGAGCAGTCCGACCGTCACAAAAAAGAGCACCATCATAATCGCCATGACTGTATCTACCTGCCCGGACAAAGACCACTGGAAGATCACCGCCAGGATGAGATACGCTATCCAGAGCAAACCCAGCGTCGGGAGAATATACAGCCAGTTGAAGCGTGCATGGGGATTAGCTTGACGCGATCGACTCGCGACATAATCAAAATCTGTATCGATTGGCTCCATGAAATAATACCTTCCTCATTGAGTCTGGTCAGGTCCGAGCTTGGAACAGCCTTGCCTCAAGCGGCAAACCGTTTGCAAGCCCCCGCCCTTTCAGGCGTGGGGTACCTGACTTACCAGCGCGGCGATACACAGCGCGCGTAACAAAGTGTTTGTGGCATATCGCCATGAACCTATTGCCATGCATGCCAGGTCCGCTAAGCAAGTGAGAGATAAAGGCCATGCCAACAATGGCTCACCGGCTCAGATCATATTATAGTCCTTACGTGCCAGGAACGCAACCGCCATCATGCAATCATGCGACTCTCAGTTCCCTCAGCGCTCAGCTGCCACCGAAGCATGGTGGGGATTGCTCCCCACCTGCCAGGATGTATTATTCTGCGACCGCCCCACGTGCGCACAAAGCCATAAAAAAACGGCCTCAGAGGGCCTGGGCAAACGAGGTCGTAGGGGTTGGAGTAGACCATTCGGGGCAGTCGGCGTACTGTGAGTGGTCGAGGAGTGTGGCAAGCGCGGGAAGGGAACGGAGTTTGTTGAAATAGCGACGAAGTTCAAGTGCATTGACCTGGTACATCGGGCCTTCAATAGCGGCAGGGACATGACCCTCAGCAATAGCACTACAAACATCAGCAAGAGTCGGGATACGGTCGGACATAAGACATCTCCCTCCAGAATACTGTGACGCTTTGATCGTCTTATTGGGACTACAAGGACTTACCAGCCAGTACCAATTATCACGTCCAGAAGCAATCGTCCGTTTCAGATCGCTCTAGCTACACAAACACAGGGATTGCTGTGTTTATTCCCGATACCGGCACCAGATTACGTTACCTCCTCAGTATGGGTGCTCTGTTCATCGAGAACCGCTTCGTCATCGAGCAGACCAGGTATAGGATCAATATACATCACATGACGCACAAGGTCAATCTGTTTGACAATGGCTTTGACGGCGGGGATGAGAAACTGTTTGTCCTTGGTGGTCTTTACCGTATAGACATCATTCCCACCCGTCGGGATAATATCGACGATCGTGCCAACAAGGGTGTCATCGAGCTTCAGCACCTGCAAACCAAGAATATCGTGCTGATAGTACTCGTTGGGCGGCAGTTCGGCCAGTTCACTCATTGGAATGAAGATATCCCTATCGCGCAGCGGCTCGGCAGCCGACATGTTATTGATACCGAGTAGTTTGAGCAGCACCATAGTAGACTTGTAAGGACGCACGCTTACAATCGGGAAGGGCTGATAGTCAGGGCCGATGTAGACCTTCTCCAGTTGCGCGAAGCGGTCGGGAATATCGCTCAAGGAAAAGACCTTCAACTCGCCTCGGAGACCAAAAGGGGCCACTATTTTGCCGATAGTAGCCCATTCTGTATTCTGCTGCATTGGCATGGTGCTCTCTTTACTGTGCTGTTCTCACCGCCGCAAGGAATATAGCGACCTAGAGAATCTCCAATGAGGTATGTCGGCCTTCACGAGTACCACCGGCACGCAGAAGGGAGCGCATCGCCTTGGCAACGCGTCCCTGGCGACCGATGACCTTCCCGAAGTCGTCAGGCGCAACATGCAGTTCCAACACCAAAGCGTTGCGGTCATTGCGCACCTCGCGCACCGCCACCGCCGAAGGATCGTCTACAAGCGACTGGGCCACGTACTCAATCAGTTTGCGCATATCTCAACGTTCCTCAGATATTCACTATGCCTCGGTAGAAGCTGCTGGGGATGCCTCGGGTACGACGGGCGTCTTGACGCGTGATTGCTCGAAGCGACCCTGAATGCCGGAGCGCCGCAGCAGACTCGACACTGAATCGGTGGGCTGAGCACCATTCTTCAACCATTTGAGCGCCTTTTCCTCGTCGATATGGATCGCGGAGGGCTCAACGAGAGGATTGTACCAGCCAATATTTTCGATGATGCGACCGTCTCGTGGAGAACTTGCTTCAGCCACCACTACACGATAGCTCGGGGCCTTCTTCTTGCCCGTGCGTTTTAAGCGAATTTTGACAGCCATGTTTTGTTACTTCTCACCTCTTCCCCACAAGGGGGTCTGTATTTTCTCTAAGCACCACGTTTCAGAATGACGCTCACGTTGATGCTTACAGCGCCCCTGAATTACGGCGAGACTAGGATAGCACTTTCTGGAAAAACTGTCAATGTATGCGACAATCTTTTCAGGGAGTTACGAGAACATATCACCGACGCGGTGCAGGCGCACGAAGTTCGTGCGGGCACGGCTGGCAATCGGCAGGCCACCCATAATGACGACGTGCGCGTTCTTGGGAATCAGGCTTTCGTCCTGCAAGCGCTGGTCAACCACGGCGATCAGGTCCTCGGTAGTCCCGCGCATCTCCAACTGGCGCGGCAGAACGCCCCACCAGAGCGCCAGGCGGTGATAGACGCGGGTAGAGGGCGTAAAAGCTATAATCGGTGGGCGCGGGCGATCTTTGGAGATCAACTCGGCGGAGGTGCCGGAACGCGTAAAGACGACGATGGCCTGCACGCTGGCCTCCTCCGAAAGGGCACGGGCGGCATGGCTGACTGCGTGCGACTGCGTGAGGTTTTTGCAGTTCGGTTGGCGCATCGTGCGATCGCCCGCCTCGGTCTCCACAGCGATGCGCGCCATTGTTTTGACGGAATCGATGGGATACGCGCCAACGGAGGTCTCGGCGCTCAGCATCACTGCATCGGTGCCATCCAGGATTGAATTGGCTACATCGCTCGCCTCGGCCCGCGTCGGGCGTGGATTGGTAATCATGGACTCCAGCATCTGCGTGGCGGTGATGACCGGCAGCCCCATATCGTTACACTTGCTAATAATGCGCTTCTGAATCAGTGGAACTTTTTCCAGTGGCATCTCGACGCCCAGATCTCCACGCGCAACCATGACGCCATCGGTCACTTTCAAGATCTCATCCAGGTGCTCGACGGCTTCGGGCTTCTCCAGCTTGGCGATCAGGGGAACCGTCTGCCGGTTATCCAGCCCCAGTTCATCCTGGAGTGAGCGCATATACGCCTTCGCTTCTACGATGTCCTGCGCCCTGCGCACAAAGCTAAGCGCGACATAATCGACATTGTGCTGTAAGCCGAACTTCAGGTCTGCACAGTCCTTTTCGGTAAGCGCGGGCGCGCTCACCGCCACGCCTGGCAGGTTGATGCCTTTGTGCTCTTTGAGCACGCCGCCATACACCACAGTACACTGCACGTCCGTCTCATTACTGGCAAGCACGCGCAATTCCAATAGTCCGTCATCGAGCAAGATGTGGTCGCCCACCTTCACGTCCTGTGGCAGCGGCTTGTAAGTGGTCGAGACCTCCGCGGCGCTTCCCTCTACCTCGCGTGAGGTAATGGTAAAGGTGGCCCCATCCATCAATGTCACCGGCTGCCCGCCCTTGAGCGTGCCCGTGCGGATCTTTGGTCCCTGCAGATCTTGCAGAACAGCCACGGAGACGTTCAGGCGCGAGGACAGAGCGCGCACGCGCTCGATCACAGCGGCGTGCTCTTCCAGCGCGCCGTGCGAGAAGTTCAGGCGCGCCACATTCATCCCCGCACGGATCAGCGCCTCAAGCTGCGCTTCGCTGCTCGTTGCCGGTCCGATAGTACAGACGATCTTGGTACGTCGCATATCTTATCCTTTAGCGTGTTGTTGTTATAACTGGCGTAAAAAGCCACGCGTACGCTCATTCACGGACGATTCAAGCAACTGTCTGGGCGGTCCCTGCTCCACAATCTGCGCCTTGTCCATAAAGATAACGTGATCGGCTACATCGCGTGCAAAGCCCATCTCGTGAGTCACAACGACCATCGTCATGCCCTCTTCGGCAAGCTGGCGCATCACCTTGAGCACCTCGCCGACCAGCTCGGGATCGAGCGCGGAGGTTGCCTCGTCGAAGAGCATCAGCTTGGGATTCATTGCCAATGCGCGCGCAATCGCCACGCGCTGCTGCTGCCCGCCGGAAAGCTTGTGCGGATAGACATCGGCCTTCTCGGCAAGTCCAACCTTAACCAGCAGGTCCAGCGCCTGCTCTCGCACTTCCCTGGAATGGCGATGGAGCACGTGAACTGGTGCCTCCATGACATTCTCCAGCGCGGTCTTGTGAGGAAACAGGTTGAAGCGCTGAAAGACAAAGCCAACCTGCGCACGAATGCGCGCAATATTGGCCTCTTTGTCCTCCACCAGGCGTCCATCCACCTCGCGATAGCCCATCAGTTCGTCTTCGATGTAGATGCGTCCGCTATCGATCTTCTCAAGGTGGTTGAGGCAGCGCAGCAGCGTCGTCTTGCCGGAGCCGCTGGGTCCGATAATCACCACGACCTGCCCCCGCTTTACCGCGAGATCGACGCCGTTGAGCACGGTGAGCGCGCCAAAACGTTTCACAATCTGCTCAGCGCGCACCATAATACCGGTCGATGTTTCCTGTAGAGCCATTGTTCCTGCCTTTCCGCCAGTTAGCGACCAGCCTGTGCCTGTGAACCAAAGCCCAACATGCGCGAGGCCCAGCTCTTTTCCTGCAATTCGACCTTCGTACTGCGGTTCGGGTCCAGGCGATTCTCGATCCAGGCCTGGACATAGCCCCAGATGGTGGTCATGAGCAGGTAGTAGAGCGTGGCAACGATCAGCAGTTCGAAGATAGTAAATGTTGGCGAACCAAACTGTTCCGCGAAGTGGGTCAGCTCGCCCAGGCCGATCACTGAGGCAATCGATGTGGTCTTGAGCATATTATTGAATTCGTTGCCCAGAGGCGGCACGATCACACGCGCGGCCTGTGGCAGGACAATGCGGCGCATCGCCAGGCTGTAGCGCATCCCCAGCGACTTGGCGGCCTCCATCTGACCTACATCGACCGAGGCGATGCCCGCGCGCGTGATCTCGGCCATGTAGGCGCCTTCGTTGAGCGAAAACGCTACCAGCACGCAGACGATATCGGTTAAGAGCAGGTTCGGATTAATCCTCGGTAGACCGTCCCAGAGCAGCAAAACCTGTACCAGTAGAGGGCTTCCGCGAAAAAACCATATATACGCACGAGCTATATAAGACAATACGGGATAACGTGACATCCGCATTAAGGCGATAAACAATCCGAGAATAACGCCCAAAATTTGTGCGACGACCGAGATCCAGAGCGTTGTCCAGGCCGCCTGGAGCACAAAGCCGGAGAAAATAAATTGACCGATCACGTTCCACTGTAGCACAATAAGCTCCTCACAAAAAAGATCCTGGCTCTCTCAACAGTAGAGAGCCAGTGATCAGTCTAGCTCATGAGAAGGAGACCCTTCTCATGAGCTATATTACGAAATCTTCTGGGCAGGGTTTAACTCCCATTTTTTGAACAGATTATCGTACGTGCCATTGGCTCTCACCGCTTTGAACCCTTCTTGTATTGCATTGTACATTGATGTATCACCTTTACGAACGGTGATGCCCTCTGGGGCCGCGTTGATGATCGAGCCGCCGACCTCGAAGCGTCCAGGATTCAGCTTGAGGTAGTAATCGGTTACAGGCGAGTCCTGGAAGGTTGCATCGACGCGATTATTCACCAGCAGTTGAATAACGTCGGTCTGCGCGCTCAGAGTGGTAATTTTCACAGGATTTGACTTACAATCTGCCTTATTCGCCGCGGTCAACGTGTCCAGCTCGGTCGTGCCATCCTGTACTCCCACGTTTTTGCCGCACAGGTCGGTGACGCTCTTCAGATTCTTCGGGTTCCCCTTTGGTACCAGTAGCGACTGACCGGCATTAAAGTATGGGATGAAGTCAACCTGCTTCTGCCGATCTGGCGTGATTGTCTGCGCCGAGATTACAACATCGTAGCGCTTAGCACGCAGATCATCGACAATGGTCGTATAGTTGGCGGTTTTGACATCGGCGGTTAAGCCTATCTGCTGCGCGATCGCTGTGATGAGATCAACATCAAAGCCGGTCGCCTTGCCGGTCGCAGTATCGATAAACTCTTGCGGTGGATACGTCGTGTCGCTCCCCACCGTTAATGTGCCTGCTGTAATGAGATCTTTCGGAGCCGCGATCGTCGCTTTTGTGGAGCCACTACTGCTACCGGTACTGGTTGAGGTAGAATTCGAGCTGCCGCACGCAGCCATGAGGACAGAAAGGCCGACCAGAACACCTACAAATAATGTATACAGCCAGGGGTGTCGGCGGCGGTCAGGGTGTGAAAAAGATACCATAAAGGGAACCTCCTCTGTAAAAGAGACATCTAGCGTGTGAACATACGTAGTGTAACACACAATAAACACGTCTACAAGAAAAGTGCATAGGACTTCTCCCATGAGACTTACCTGTACTACGTTCATTCATGACTTCCTTATCACCGACACGGCTTTTTTCCCTCATTGATGACAATGAACGTGGTATTATCGCAGAGTTCCTCAGCTGTGATATACTCTGAGAGTAGAACAAACAGAGAGAAGCGGCGGTTAACAACGCAGTTAACCGCCGCGTATATTGCGCCGGGGCAAGACAGGATCTCGCCTGCACTGGCATTTAGCGCGCGGCGAGAAGTAGTAGATGGAGCATTAATCATATGACAATTCAAGAACATAAGGCTATTCCCATTCCAGAGGTAGAGGCACGCGCACCTATTCCCAATCAGAACCTCCGCGTCCCAGGTCCAACCGCTATTCCTCCCGAGATCATGGCGGCCCAGGCACAGCAAATGATCAACCATCGCGGACCCGAGTTCTCCGCGATCATGAAGCGGGTCACGTTGCGCCTGGAATACTTCTTCCAGACGGCGGCTCCGGTACTGACCTTCCCCGCGTCCGGTACTGGCGGCCAGGAGTCCGCTATCGTCAACCTCTTCTCCCCCGGCGAGCATGTCGTCGCCATCACCATTGGCAGCTTCGGGAATCGTCTCGCCAAGATCGCCGACATCTACGGGCTACAGGTCACGCGCATCGAGTTCCCCTGGGGCGAGGCCGCCGATCCCTCGGTCGTCGAGGCGCGCCTGAAAGAGCTTCCTCCCTATCGCGCCGTGCTGATGACGCACAACGAAACCTCCACAGGAGTAACCAACGACGTGCAGACGCTGGCCGCCCTGGTGCGCCGCAACAGTCCCGATGCATTGATCGTCGTTGACGCGGTGAGCTCCATGGGCTGCGTTCCGCTCGAAATGGATGCATGGGGCCTCGATGTTGTCTTCACGGGCTCGCAGAAGGGCTGGATGGTTCCTCCCGGTATTATGATGATTGCTGCCAGCCCACGCGCATGGGAAGCAAACAAGACGGCGAAATTGCCACGCTTCTACCTCGACTGGGAACTGGCACGCAAGAAGCTAGATGTCTGGCAGCACCCGACAACGCCCCCCGTCTCCATCTTCTACGCGCTCGACGCGGCCTTGGAGATGATGCTGAACGAGGGTCGCGAGGCCATCTTCGAACGCCATCGCCGCGCCGGACAATATATCCGCGAACGCGCAAAGGCGTTGGGCCTAGCGCTATTGGCGGACCATCCCTACGCCTCCAACACGGTATCGGCCATCCGCATGCCCGAAGGCGTCGATGGCAAAGGCTTCCTTGGCGCGCTGCGCAAGCAGGACAACATCGTGCTCGCGTCGGGACAGGATAAGCTGGAAGGGAAGATCTTCCGCGTCGGCCACCTGGGCTTCTTCAGCGAAGCGGACCTGGCGCAGGTCATGGATGCTGTCGAGAAACGCCTGCCTGAATACGGCTTTAAGCGCTCATAGTGCTGAGAGGATGGAGAGAGGTATGACACAGATACAGCGCAGAACAGCCGGTGCAGCAGGGGAAGGAGACACGACTGGTAATATCAAAATTCTCATTACCGATCGTGTCGCGCGGGAAGGCGTTGACCTGCTGCGCGACCAACTGCCCGAAGCGCAGATCGACGAACGTCCGGGTTTGAAACCGGAGCAGTTGAAGGCCATCATCGGCGAGTACTCGGCGCTCATCGTACGCAGCGAGACCCAGGTCACCAGCGACGTGCTGGCGGCGGCAACGCGCATGAAGATCGTCGGGCGCGCAGGCGTGGGCGTCGACAATATCGATACCGAGGCCGCCACGCAGCAGGGTATCATCGTCGTCAATTCACCAACGGGCAATATTATCGCCGCCGCTGAGCATTCCGTCGCGATGCTGCTGGCCCTGGCGCGCCGCATTGCGGCGGCGGATAGCAGCATCAAAGCGGGCAAATGGGAGAAGAGCAAGTTTCTGGGCGTCGAGGTACGCCACAAGACGCTCGGCGTAATCGGCCTTGGCAAGGTCGGCATGGCGGTGGCGCACCGGGCACAGGGGATGGAGATGCAGATCGTCGCCTACGATCCCTTCGTCTCGCCGGAGCAGGCACGCAAGAACGATGTGACAATGCTCGATCTGGAGGAAGTGCTCAAGCAGGCCGACTTTGTGACGCTGCACACCTCGCTCACCAGCGGCCCCAGCGGCACACGCGGCCTGATCGGTGCCCACGAACTGAGCCTGATGAAGCCGGGCGCGCGCATCATCAACTGCGCCCGTGGTGGCCTGATCGACGAAGAGGCGCTGCTCGCCGCCCTCAACGAGGGACGCCTGGCAGGTGCCGCCCTCGACGTGTTCAGCCAGGAGCCCATTCGCGATAACGAGATTCTCAAGCAGCTGGTTGCCCACGAGCACGTCATTGCCACTCCCCACCTGGGCGCTTCGACCGAAGAGGCACAGGTCGGCGTCGCAACGGACGTGGCCGAGCAGATCGTCTCGGTGCTGCGAGGTGGCTTTCCACGCGCCGCCGTCAACGCTCCCATGATTCTGCCGGAGACCCTGAAGGTCCTACAACCCTACATGGATCTGCTCGAAAAGATGGGTCGTCTGTACACCCAGTTGCAGCCGGGCCCGATCAATAAGATCGAGCTCAGCTATAGCGGTGAGATCGCCAGCTACGACCTGCGACCACTCCAGGCCGCGCTCATCAAGGGTCTGCTGGAGTCGATCTCGGATGCACACGTCAATATGATCAACGCCCAGGTGCTGGCTAAGACATGGAATCTGGAGATCACCGAGCAGAAGTCTACGACACCAGCGGAGTTCGCCAACCAGATCACGCTACGCGTACACGGATCGAACGATACCGCCTCATCTTTCGCGGGCAAGCCCGGCTCGGGCGATGAGCGCATCGAGGTACTCAGCGGCGCTATGCTTCACGATACTCCGCGTATCGTGCGCGTCGGTCGCTACTGGACCGAATTTGTGCCGGAAGGGTATATCCTCTTCTGCCGCAACTACGACCAGCCCGGCATGATCGGGCGCGTCGGAACCGTGCTGGGCCGGGCGAAAGTCAATATCCACCATATGGATGTCGGCCCCAGCGTGCGCAGCCAGCGTCTTGCAGACGCGCCGCTCGATACCGCGTTGATGGTCATTCTAGTAGATGATCCAATTCCCGAATGGGCGCTGCATGAGCTGAACGAAACTGGCGACATCTTCGGCGTCACTATGGTCAAATTATAGATCAAATCCACAGTAGGGATGGGGCTTGCCTCCATCCGGCTCTCGTG
>JALYTQ010000380.1 GCA_030854195.1 Chloroflexota bacterium | reverse complement strand
TGGCTCCTCCATGTGATCCGGTCCTCTCTCCTCTATAGATATATTCAGATAATTCCTGATTTTTAATAAGCGTACCACATCATGTACGACACAAAGAAAGAAAAGTTAAACTTCACCCTACTTATATCTACATCCATATATATACTACAAGTCAGGAACGTGTAGAGTACGAAGTACAAGACCGCTTTCAATAATTTATAGAGCAGGCTCTTTTTTCGCAAATCGATATGTGGGATAGCTGGTACATCTAATAGCGAGAAATATTTTGTTGACGCTGCCTTCTCAATTTGTGTATAATTAAAATCCTACCAACCAACGAGTATTGAGCAATTGCAGTTTTCTAAGGGTGTTATTGATCGTTTAGCAGCAGGGAGCTAGCGTGCCATGAACCTGGACCAGACGCCGCAGCCATTGGCCTCGATCAGATTCCTCACGGGTCCCCTCACCAATAGTACATTCCATATTACCAGGCCAGTTACTACTATTGGACGCGACAGAAGCAACGATATCACCGTACTGGACCAGAAAGTCTCGCGCTTCCATGCCCGCCTTGTCTACAGCGACGGCTCCTGGGAGATCGAAAAGCTTTCTCAGAGCAGCACCGTCACTATCAATCACGAGGAGAAAGATCGCTCGCCTCTTGTTCAGAATACTACCGTTGGCCTGGGAGGAGGAGCCAGTTTTCTTTTTCTTCTCCCTTCCGCTGCTGGTGAAGCATCTGAAGAAGCGGTGCCGCCCCTGATTCAGACCACTCCCAGACGTGCTCCCGTCGCGGATGTGCCGCAAATAGTCACTGCTCCCGTGGACGCTCAACGTGCTTTGCCGCGTCAGGACGGAGAAGTTGTGCAAAAGGGGCAGTCGCCAGAGACCGAAGTGGCTCCTCTGGCTGCTTTAGGCATCTCTTCGTTGGAGGTTACCGATAATACTATCGGTGTTAAGAAAACGTATCCACTCGTACAGAAAAGCATAAATCTTGGGCGCGAACGTGGCAATGATATTGTTATCAATGCTGTCAGCGTCTCAAACCCTCACCTGCAGATTTTTCGCGAGGGGGACCAATGGGTACTGCTTCATCCCCATCCCAGTCGGGAGCGGACGCTGAACGGACTGCTCTACCAGGGACGCAAGATCGAAGGGGATGAGTTGTTCCGTAAGCCTCTGGTGAATGGCGATGTGTTCCGCATTGGCGATGAGTATGGCACTTTAGTTACCCTGACGTACAACGATAGTAGTGGCCCACAGGAAATCGCTCCACCCGTGCAGCCTGTTCGCTTAGATAGCGACGAGATCGCGATTGGCCGTTTGCAAGATAACACTGTGGTGCTGGACCATCCCCAGGTCTCGGCGCACCATGCTCGCCTGGTACGGGAGCAGGGAACGTATCGCTTGCTGGACCTGAATAGTACCAATCATACCTATATAAATGGTCTGAACGCGACCAGCCAGCTCCTGCAAGTCCGCGACGAGATCCGCATCGGTCCCTTCAGGTTTGTCTATACCGGCAGCGAGCTTACGCAGTTCGATGAAAGCGAAGGCATCCGCATAGAGGCTCTCAACCTCAAAAAAATTGGCAACAACCAGACGGTACTGCTCAACGATATCTCGCTACATATCCCGACGCGTTCGTTTGTGGCGCTGGTGGGTGGGTCGGGCGCGGGCAAGACAACCCTGCTCGATGCCCTGAGCGGCCTGCGACCCGCGCAGGAGGGTTCCGTTTTCTACAATGGACAGGACTACTATCATAATTTTGCCGCCTTTAGCACGCAGCTTGGCTATGTTCCGCAGGATGATATCATTCACCGCGAACTGATGGTCGAGCGCGCCCTGTACTATGCTGCCCGCTTGCGCCTGCCCAGCGATTTTCAGGAGGAGCAAATTGCGCAGCGCATCGATGAGGTGCTCGATGATGTTGAGATGAAGCATCGGCGCAGGCTCCTTATCAGTCAGCTCTCCGGCGGACAGCGCAAACGCGTGTCTATCGCGCTTGAACTGCTGGCGAAGCCCAGCGTCTTTTTCCTGGATGAACCAACGTCGGGCCTTGATCCGGGCCTCGACCGCAAGATGATGGTGCTGCTGCGGCGGCTGGCAGATAAAGGCCATACTGTGGTTCTGGTCACTCACGCCACCAATAATATCAATGTGTGCGATTACGTCTGCTTCCTGGCGCAGGGCGGAAACCTGGCCTATTTTGGACCACCGGAAGAGGCCAGAGCGTACTTCAAGCAGTCAGACTTTGCTGAGATCTATAGCTTACTGGAGCCGAGCGATGAAAAACGCGCTATTCCAGTGGAGGCGAAGGAAAAGTTCAGTCAATCGCAGGAGTATCAGAAGTATATCGGCGATC
This sequence comes from Chloroflexota bacterium, assembly GCA_030854195.1. Lineage (GTDB taxonomy): Bacteria > Chloroflexota > Ktedonobacteria > Ktedonobacterales > Ktedonobacteraceae > JACDAE01. The sequence goes on along the minus strand of JALYTQ010000380.1, from coordinate 1,596 downwards.
ATGTGAGCCAGGAGACGCCCACACGGCCTATACACGAGCGACCGGGGCAGGTGAAGGTGACGAAGAAAAGAGGCACGCGCTGGAGGCAGTTTATCCTGCTCTCGCAGCGCTACCTCGAACTTTTGCGCAACGATAAAGGCAACCTTGCCATCCTGCTGCTCCAGGCTCCGATCATCGGATTGATTCTGCTGCTCTTTATCAAAGGTGTTGGTGCTGATGGCTTTAATCCCAACAACGTCCTCCAATGTCCGGCGACGGCTGCTATAGTCAGCGCACGTGGGTACCCCGACGTGCCAACGCCTGATAATCCAATTGTGACGAAGAGCTGTCCGCACGTGGAGGATTTCCTCAAAAATAATTCCCAGGGACAGGCATATGCTCATGCGCGCGGAGGAACCGTGCAGGCTCTACAGGACTTTATTGTGACTGGCCCTGACTATACATCAACCGTGCTTTTCCTGATGGCCTTTTCTGCCGTTATGTTCGGGTGCATCAACGCGATCCGCGAATTTGTTAAGGAGGCACCTATCTATCGGCGCGAGCGAACCGTCAACCTCGGTATTCTGCCCTATATACTCTCGAAAGTTGTGGTTTTGGGCGTATTGTGCCTGGTACAGAGCCTGATCCTCGTACTATGTGTCGAGATTTTCGATCCATTCAGCCATAGTGTCTTTCTGCCGCCGTTCCTGGAAGTATATATAACTGTCGCGCTCACCTCGCTGGCTAGCCTGATGCTGGGCCTGGCTATCTCGGCTGTAGCACCGAACAATGATCGCGCGATGAGCTTCTTGCCTCTGCTCTTGTTGCCGCAGGTCATTTTTGCTGGCACCGTCTTTCCGCTCACGAGCTGGTACTTGCAATATCCAGCTATGCTCTTCCCGATCCGCTGGGCGATGGCTGCGCTTGGCTCGACGGTTGGTATGCACAGCGACAAATTCAATGGCGACGAACTCGTTGGTAGTACCTATACCTATCACAGTACGCTCTTCTCTACGTATAGCCATGCAGATGCGCAGCAGTATCTCTTACTGACGTGGTTAGCCCTGTTGGTAATGATTGTTGTCTTTGGTCTTATTATCGCGTTTTTCTTGAAACGCAAAGATGTACGCAGATAATGTAGAGATGAGCCAGGGACGCATCTTGGCACCTGCTCTTACCGCCGTGCGTTCCATAATGTTGTGCGCGCATCCCTGCTCGATGTGTGACCGGCCTCGATCATCGTGCGCCGCAGGAAGTAGCCGCCGATTAAGACCAGCAGAGAGACAAGAACTCCTCTACTGGTATGCCTGCTCTGTCGGTGCTCGAACAGCCCGAATGTTTGTAGGAGCCACGGCAATACCAGTCCTCCGCCGATCATGAAGCGCCAGAAGGTTCTGCCATGCTCGCCGGGAGCCGTGCCCACCAGGGGACGCGCCGCTCGCCCGGAGTTGCGCAGGAACATCAGCAGCCCACTCAGTTCAATGAGCATCGCCATCCATTCCATGTTCTCTAGTTTGTGTAGTACGTGGTTCGGTGCGCCCGCGATCCTCAATACGCCTGAGATGAGCGCCGTGCTGGTTGAGAAGGCCGAGGAGACAAAGATGCCGCCCAGTAGCT
>JALYTQ010000118.1 GCA_030854195.1 Chloroflexota bacterium | reverse complement strand
AGTTTCTCTTTTTCAATAGCGTGAGAAATCCCCCGCTGCGATTGACCGTCATTTATGCCTCTCCTTCTTGTATCATACATAGCAATCTTCGGCAACGCGCCGTGTGCCGCTAGCATCCCTTAGCAAGGTTATTCCTCATCCGCGAAAGGATCATCCTCAGTCTTGACGGCGCGTGGCAAGACCTGTTTGACGCGCCGTTCGACTTCGGACCGTGGCAACAGCACGCGTCGGCCACACTTCTCACAACGCAGGCCGATATCGGCACCCAGGCGCACGACCTCCCAATCCGTATTCCCGCAGGGATGCTGCTTGCGCAGGCGTAAACGGTCCCCCAACTCAAAATGTATCGGTTGCATAACTACCCTGTTTTCCGCTCCTCGCTATCTACTGATACGTATAAACCATGTTCAAGGATGTACTGCTCTACCGCTTCCGGCGTCTGATACTTGATCGGTCTCCCTTGCGCGACCCGCTGGCGCAGATCGGTGGAGGAGATCTCTAGCAACGGTGCCTGCACGACGCGCAAGCGCTGCAGAATGCCAGGCAGACGAGACTCTAACAGGCTGTTGTACTGATCCTCATCTAAAGCGTCGCTATAGCCGGGACGCCCTACCGCGACCAGGGCATCCAGTTGTGCCAGGATACCTTGCGGATCGTACCAGGTGTGCAGCTCCTCCAGACTATCCCAACCGATAACAAACGAAAGTTCAACATGCATCCCCCACTGTGCGCGCAGAATACGCAGCGTATCAACCAGGTACGATGGTCCTGGTCGGTCCATCTCGACGAGCGAAATGCTGAAGTGCGGATTCGAAGCAAGTGCTAATTCAAGCATAGCCAGGCGATGTTGCGCCGGAGTTGTCGCCCGTTTCGCTTTGTGCGGCGGCTGCCCGGCGGGAATAAAGACCATCTCCGCGAGACCAAGGGTAGCGCGCACCTCCTCCGCGACCACTAGATGCCCATAGTGAATGGGATCAAACGTTCCCCCCACCAGACCGATGCGTCGTCTCACTGGTCCATATCCTTCCAACGTACCGCGACTCCTTTAAGCAACACAATGGTACTGTTGCGCTAACATCATCATATATTTCCGGCAAACTCTTTCACCGTCAGGTCCGCGTCGGGCAGGGCAGTGTGCAGCATGAACATAACGTCGGTAACCGCCTCCGGCTGTCCGGTCTCGATCCAGAAATGCAGCGTGAGGGTGATTTTTTGTTCTATATAGGTGCTGAAGACGACATCCGGTTCTGGCTTCTCCATGACGTGCTCGATCCCCCCTACCGCCGTCACAATCTGTTGCTTTGTCTCTCCCCTCACAAACTTTTCCTGTGGCAGCGTGATGTCGACGCTGGCCCTGCGCTCGCTATAGAACGAATTATTGACGACAATGCCGCCGAAGACGAGCGAATTGGGAATCGTGATCTCTTCGCCGCTGACGAGCCGCAGTTTGGTTGCGCGCAACTCGATGTTTTCAACCTTGCCCGTGTAGGTCGCTGTGCTGATGATCTGGCTGATAAAGAAGGGCCGCTCTACAAGAATATAGAAGCCCGCGACCAGGTCTTTCAGGATATCTTGTATCGCAACGGTAATCAGGACGGTAACGATGCTGATTGCTGCCACGGGAAATTCCAGGGGGATATGCCAGATTGAGAGCAGCCAGAAGGCGGTCAGGAGGAGAATAGCGATAAAAAAGATGCGCCCGATCAAGGTGCGAATATTGATATCTATACGATTGGTTTCCAGGCTACGTATCGTGACGTTGCGCATGGTACGCGCAACGCCCAGGCCGAGCGCGATTAGCAGTATGGAGCCGCCGACCTGCCCCACGAGCGAGGCGATCTGGCCCACCAGGGGGATTGACGTGACTTCTCGCACCTGTTGCGGCAGCGTATCAACACTCCATAGATAGATGATGGGCGATGCAAGTGCTGCTATGAGCGGTAAGGGCAGCACGACAAGGACGCCTAGCGTCTGTATCAGCCAGGCGTCGAGTTCGGTATTCTTTTTCATGCGCTCGACCAGCCTGCGCCTCAAGAGCAGGCCAATGACGAGCGCGACGATAAAGACGAGTCCAATCAGGACGATGCGTAGTGGTGTAGCCAACATAGTTCCTATTGCCAAAAGAGTAAAGGTCATTAGAAGTTTTAAAACTCAGCTTTCTAGATAGGTAATATTGTTTTTTAACATTGCGTGCATTATACCATACGCGGACTGAGTGGACTGACGAGCAAGCACATCTGGGCTAGTGGCTATGTCCGCTTCCAGCAGTCCGCAGCTCGCGGCGAGGCGTCCCACGATCTGTTCAGGCGTAGCCCCGGCGGCGCGCAGTGGGGCGATGCCCACGCTCTGTGTGCGCTTGGCGAGGCGTTTTCCCTGTTCGTCAAGCAAGAGGGGGACGTGGGCGAACGTTGGCACCTGGAAGCCGAGGGCTTCGAAGAGCAGGATCTGTCGCGCTGTTGAAGAGAGCAGGTCGGCCCCGCGCACGACCTGGTTGATGCGCATAAGCCCATCATCGACGACGACGGCGAACTGGTACGAGAAGATGCCATCGGCGCGGCAGACGATGAAGTCGCCGACCGCGTTCTGTACATGCTGTGTGATCGGACCTGCTATGAGATCATCAAATGTGACAATGCGCTCATCGGCGACGCGAAAGCGCAGCGCTGGACGCCGTCCGGCGGCCTCGTAGGCGGCGCGCTGCTGCTGTGTGAGGGCGCGGCAGGTGCCGGGATAGCGCGGACCCTCCTCGGCACCCTGCTGCGGCGCGCTGGCAATGCGCGCCGCCTGGGCGACCTCGGCGCGACTACAGTAGCAGGGATAGACGAGATGCGCGGCGCGCAGGCGTTGCAGATAATCCTGATAGATAGCTACGCGCTCGCTCTGAACATAAGGCGCGTAAGGACCCCCGCAATCTGGCCCCTCATCCCAGCCTAGTCCCAGCCATTGCAAGTCGTCGAGCATGCGTTGTGCTGTGCCCGGTCGCACGCGTGGCTGATCGAGGTCTTCGACGCGCAGCACAAACTGTCCCCCGCCAGCGCGTGCGAAGAGCCAGGCCAGCAGCGCCGTGCGTAGATTTCCCATGTGCAGATCCCCGCTCGGACTGGGCGCGTAGCGTCCACGCAAAGGTTGTGTTGTCTTGCCTGCTAGCATTATGTGCTCGGTTGGTTCCCTTTCTACTATTTGGTGGAATATATTTTAGCTTTTTGCATCGGGTTTGCATAGAGGTTAACTGACCCGAAGCAGTAAGTATATTTCCATTTTGCAGCAACCGTGGGTTATAATGAGCCAGGAGAGTAGTTGGTATAAGAACAGTTGCCACTGCGAACTTTGTAGGAGAGTGTGATCCTACAGTCGCTCTATGCTGGCTACATGTTAATGCTGTCAAAGATTACCCCTCCTAAACAAGTTCCTTTGTAAGAAAGAGGTATTTACTCATGCCCATGAAATATGGCATCTCCCTCCCCCAGGGCTGGATAATGGATCTGGCGAGCATTAAGGACCCCGTTGAGGCGTATGAGGCGATGACGCGCGTTGCCCAGACCGCCGACGAACTCGGCTACGATTCTGCCTGGCTGGTCGATCACTTCCATACCATTCCCCGGCCCTCGCAGGAGGTGACCTTTGAATCCTGGACAACTACGGCGGCGGTGGCACGCGATACAAAGCGTATCCGCATCGGCCAGATGGTCACATGTAACAGCTACCGCAATCCCGCGTTGCTGGCCAAGATGGCAAGCACCGTCGATGTGTTGAGCCACGGACGCCTGAACTTCGGCATAGGGGCGGGCTGGTACGAGCACGAGTATCGCGCCTATGGCTACGAGTATCCTGACGGGCCTGAGCGCCTGTGCCAACTGCGCGAGGCCGTACAGGTCATCCTGGCCATGTGGACGCAGGAAGAGGCGCAGTTCGAGGGGAAATACTACCAGGTGCGCGGCGCAATCAATCAGCCCAAGGGCGTGCAGAAGCCCCATATTCCTTTGCTTATCGGCGGCGGCGGCGAGAAGGTCACGCTCAAACTTGTCGCGCAGTATGCTGATGCCTGCAATGTGAGTGGCGATCTCGCTACCTTGGAGCACAAGTTTGCCGTCATCAAAGAACATTGCGAGGCCGTTGGGCACGACTACAACAGCATCCATCGTACATCGGGAACAATCTGCATCATCGCAGATAGTGATGAGGAGGCTATCGCTAAGACACCTGAGATAGCGAAAACGCGTTTCGGCCCTGCTATAAATAACGTGCTCATTGGCACTCCCGACACGATTCGCAAGCGTATTGCAGCATACGAGGAGGCTGGCGTGCAGGAGCTACAAATAAGCTTTCTTGATGTTCTTCAATTGGACTCGATCCGTCGTTTTGCGAAAGAGTTCATCTCGCAGTGACGCTCCTGGAGACCTTACAGCGCTCTGACCAGGGACATGCTCCCTCTTTATGTTCCCTATCAGCAGGAAAGACATTGAATTCAGCCAGCAGCCTCACCAGCGTACACACGGGCAGGCCGACGACGTTCAGGTAGCAGCCGTCGATACGTTCGGTTGGTTGGAACTGAGGATGCTGGATGCCGTACGCGCCCGCCTTGTCCATTGGATCACCGGTGGCGATATACGCCGCGATCTCCTCTTCGCTATATGGGCGCATGAGGACCGGCGTATCGCAACTGGCGGCGCGCATCTCCAGGCTGTCATCGATCATAGCGCTGACCACGACGCCTGTGACGACATGGTGCCAGCGTCCGCGCAGGGAGAGCAGCAGCTGGCGCGCGTGCTCCTCGTCGCGTGGCTTGCCCAGCACCGCGTCGTCGAGCAGGACGGTCGTATCGGCGGTAATGACCACGCGATTGGCCGCTTCGGGCAGTGAATGGGTCGCCAGGGCTTTCTGCTCGGCGGTCCAGCGCGCCAATGCTGTAATCGGGCCGCGATAGGTCTCCTGCAGGGCATCCTCGTCGGCGGGCGAAATCGCGACGCGATAGGGAAGTCCGAGCAGGCTGATAAGCTGCCTCCGCCGTGGCGAGGCGGAGGCTAACAGTAATGGGAGTGATTGTGTCGTCAAGATGCACGCTCCAGGACCGCTATGCATTCGATATGTGCCGTCTGTGGAAACATATCGAGTGGCTGTACCGAATGCAGACGGTAGACGGGATGAAGATGACAAAGTATAGCGAGGTCGCGCGCCAATGTAGATGGCTCGCACGAGACATAGACGATGCGCGACACGGGATTGCTTATGAGCGCGTCGAGCACGACCTGTTGGCAGCCAGCGCGCGGCGGATCGATCACCAGTCCATCAACGCGTGCAGCCAGGTTTGGCAGCAGGTCCTCCACCTTACCCTTGAGAATCTCGACATTCTGCACGTCGCGTAGATTCCATTGCGCATCCTTAATGGCGCTGGCCGCTTCTTCTATGGCGATGACCTTGCCGACGTGTCCCGCGAGCAGGCGTGCAAACGTTCCGACGCCGCAGTAAGCATCGACTACGGTTAGCTTTTCCTGTGACTCATTGTCAATGGAGTGCAGCAGGCCAGCGAGTACCATCTGCGCCATCTTCTCAGCCTGTGCCGTATTGGTCTGGAAGAATGAGCTGGGCCGAATGCGAAACGTCGCGCCGGACAGCACCTCTTCCATTGTCTCGCTGCGCAGATCGAGTCCGGCAGCGGCAAGCTCCTGGGCCACTTCAGGCGTTGGTGTTGGCTGAAGCATGACCTGGTCGCTGACCGCGCTACAGCGTATCAGAGCCTGGGGACGCGCATTTTCGTGCTGGCTGAGCACGTTCAGCGCGCGATTGATCTTCTCTTGCGCGATCGGGCAGTTCGTGAGCGGAAGCACGCGATGGCTGCCGCGAGCTGTCAGACCGGGCTGCCCGCTGCGATTGACCGAGAAGCGCATATGGTTGCGATAGTTCCACGGGATAGCGCAAGGCACAGTATCCAGCAGCGGCGCGGCGCTGAAGCCACCGACATCATGCAGGAGCTGTTGTACCATGGAGCGCTTCCAGACGAGCTGAGCCTCGTAGCGCATATGTTGGAGCTGGCAGCCGCCGCAGGTGCCGAAGACCGGGCAGGGGGCCGCGACGCGCAGCGGCGAGACCTCGTGCAGTTCGGTAATCCATATGCGCGGGGGTCGTGGCTTCCAGTGCCGCCGATGCCGTCCAGGGCGCGGCGTTGGCGGCGCTTCGACGGCGATAGTCACGCGCTCGCCCGGCAGACCGGCGGGCACGCTCAGGATCACAGGTGTCTCTCCCTCAAGAATTTCAGCCTGCGCGTCCCCTGCGCGTGTCAGCGTACCCAGCACAACGGTATGATACGTAATACTGCGCTCTTGTTGTTCCTCTTTACTCATTTTCGCTTCGATTTGCGTGAATTCCTCTGCTTTTTTTTGAATGCTTGCCGTTCCTCTTTCAGCCTAGCCCGCGTCGCATCGTAGTGCTGACGCGCAACCTGCACGAGTTCCTGCTCGCTGTCGATATCTTCGGCCTCGTCCAGATATTCCTTCGCCTGCGACATCTCACCCTTTTTGATGAAGACCAGCGCCATCGACGCCAGGAGATCGGCGGACTCTGGATTGATCTCCAGCCCTTCGTCCAGGAGTTGCTCGGCCTCGGTATACTCGCCGCGATCGGAGTAGATTGCCGCCAGTTCGACATAAGCGCCCGTCTCGGCGGGGCTTTCATCGATGCTGCGCTCGTAGCTCTCCTCCGCTTCTTCGAGCTGACCTAGCTGGCGCTGCATAAAGCCGACGTTAAACCAGATACCGGGAAAGTCGGGGTTGATCTCAGCCGCCCGCTGATAGTGCTGCAGGGCGTTTTTGAAATCGTGCCTTGCTTGCAAAACTTTGCCCAGAGCGGCCTCGGCCAACGTTGTCTCCTTCTCATCGATGCCCTCTTGCCCCAGAGCCTCTTGTAGGAGCTGCTCTGTCCCGGCGGAATCTTTTTCCTGGATAAGGAGCGTCTCCGCGAGGAGGATCTTGCTCAAAGGGGCGTCATCGATGGTGAGGGAGTCGCGCAGCGCCTTTTCCGCCTCTACGATAAACTGCATGGCGCGCTCTGCGTCCTTGTTCTCTTCATAGGTGCGCGCGATATTGATCTGCGCGATCGCCAGTTTGCGCAGAGCCTCGCCGCGCTGCTCGGAAAAGCGTTCGGCCTGGAGCTCGATATAAGCGGCGGCGCGTTCGTTTTCCTGAATCGCCGAAGCCTGATCGTAGCCCATCTCGTAGAGAGAAGCGTCTTCGGGCGTCTGTGCGATGAGCGCGTCGGTATAGTGCATGGCGCGCTTCGTAATCAGCATCATCTCCTCGAAGTGCTCGGCCAGTTCGTCAAATTCCAGGTCATCGAGATCATCGTCGTCATCATCTTCGTCGTCGTCATCTTCGTCGTCGTCATCTTCATCGTCGTCAATCTCTACTATGTCGATCTTCTCAGTCTCCACCTCCTCAGCGTTCTCCTCCACCTCGTCATCCAGATCTTCGATCTCATCGTCGTCGAGCCCCTCGATCAGATTTAGCCGTTCGGCAGCCAGCATGGCGATCTCTGTCAGTTGCTCCTGGAGCCCTGCTGTCGGCAGCTGAAGCGCCTCGGCACCGGCGTCGATCATATCATGAATGAGCCACTCGTTCCCTTCGCGCACAAGGGTATATTTTGTCCAGAACCAGTGTCGGCCCGTACCTTTGTAGACGGCGGTGGCGCGTGGGAGCTCTTGCGGGGTATTGTTGGCTCCATTATTGGTCAGGGCCAGCGACCAGAACGCCTCGACCTCGGCTGGTGCGGCATCCGTGGTGGGTTCCGAGGGGACAACGTTTTCGTCTTCTTCTTCGTCCTCGTCCTCGTCCAGCTCCTCGTCCTCTTCGAGTTTGTAGGCAATCTCGGACCTGCCTTGCGAGGGCTGTGCCTGCTCCGCCCAGGCGCGCCGCTGTGCCACCCACTCCTCGCTCGAAAGACCCTCGCGTAGAGGACTATCGCTTGCCAGCGCGCTGTAGGCCGCCTCGTAGTCGCCCTGTAACCATCTATCCAGGAAGCCTGAAACGGTCTCTTCTGGATTGAGCAAGATGCTCATCAATTGCTCCATAAGGTTAGTGCCCTGATCGAATGGGGTGACGGATGCAGGCGTTGGGCGGCTTCCCTCGGGCGTAAGTGCTTCCTCATTGCCCTGAGCTAACTCCGTCTCGTCCAGCAGTAGCTGGCGGATAAGCGGCAGGTTGCGTGTGTAGTCGTGATGGGGGCGCGTCCCGTGCGCTTTGTTGATATTGAGTGCCTCCTCGACGAGCTGCCGGGCTTCCTCTAAATTGCAGCTAATCAGCTTGATGCCGCCAAGCTGGCTGCGCAGATTATCGATACGCTTCTCGATCTGGCGTTTGCTGGAGACCTCCGTAAAGAAGTCCTTGATGCCTTCGTGCCAGAATTCGAGCAAGAAGCCGAACGTGCGCACCTCTTTAAAGCCTTCGCCCTGTTCCCAGAAGAGCATAAGCTGGCACTCGCCCATCGCCCGGCTATCGGTATACTGGCCCTTCCAGAAGCGTATGGGGCCGGTTATGGTTGCCTCCTCGCTAGCTGGTTCGGATACCACCTGTGGAGGCGTCCATTGTGGATAGCGCCTGGACCCTTGCAGGCGTATCAATGAGCGGCGCGCCTCCTTGCGTGCCTCTTTGATGGGCGCGTATGTGTTGACAGCGAGGAGCACATCGGCGGCCTCAACCGTATTTTCCTTGCCGAGGGCTTTGAGCAAGGCGAGCTGGGCGCTCTCCGGCAGGCCAGTAATCGGCTGCAGCACGTTTTCTGCCTGTGCCGCGTCCTGGCAGCTCAGAAGTGCCTTCGCTATCTGCCGATAGCCTGCAAGTTGTTGCTGTACCAGCGCGTTCTCTTCCGGTGAGAGTGCGCTCGGGTCTTTCGAAGTATCGCCGGGTTTCTGCCTGGGCATGGTTTACTCTCCATTCTTCCCTGGTTGGCATAGGAACTATTTTTTCTTTGTTGCCAGCTGTGCGCGTACCCTCGCAATGACCTCCAGATCAGGATCGATCGCCTCCGCGTTAGCGAGTTCGCGTTGCGCGTTGCGCTGATCTCCCATTTCGGAGAGGACCGAGGCGAGGAGCGCGTGCAGTTCCGCTGATCCTGGATTGGTGCTCACGCCCTGTTCCGCTATTGCGCGTGCCTGTTGTACCTCGTTCTTCGTCATGTAAATGGCCATCATTTCGGCATAAGGGCGGATGTCCCCTGCTTCTTGCCGGATCGCTCGCCTGTATGCTTCTAGCGCCTCGTCGAAGTGCCCGAGCAGGCGCTGCGCAAAGCCGACGTTGAACCAGATGCCTGTATAGTCAGGACTGAGGTCCGTCACGCGTTGGAAGTGCACGAGTGCTTTCTCTAGCTGCTCGCGCCGTATCGCGATATTGCCGAAACCCGCCTCGATGGCCGCCTCTTCCCGCGTATTCAGCGGCAGACTCCTGGCCTGTTGGTACTCCTTCTCCGCATCCTCGTTGCGCCCCAGGCTGAGTAGCATCTCCGCGAGGAGCAGGTGACTGAGCGCGCTGTCATCGACGGCGACCGCTTCGCGCAGGGTCTGTTCCGAGCGCTCAAGGAACTTTTCTGCGCGCTCGGAGAGGTCGTGGCTCATATCATTATATGCCTGTGTCAACAGGGTTGCACCAAGCGTACGTAGTGTGTCGGCGCGATTCTCCGGGAAACGCTGCGCCAGGCGCTCAAGGTAGATCAGGCTGCGTTCTGGATTGCCCGTCGCGATCGAGCGGCCATAGGCATCTTCGCAGATCTGGCGATCAAGTGGCAGGCGCGTGAGAAGTGCATCATAGAAGTGCAGGAGCTGCGTGAGCCGCCAGGAGAGCTCTTCCATAACTTCCTGGGGATCGGTCTCGCGCTTGTTGAACGCCTCCTGTATGGCATCCTCGTATGTTTTGACGCGCTTCTGCAGGTCTGCGATAGGCTGCGCCTGAAGGGCCAATCCCTCGTCTTTGCCCGCCTGGATGCGCCAGCCATCCTTTTCTTTCGCCAGCGTATAGCTGGTCCAGAACCAGTGACGCCCCGTCTCCTTGTTGACGGCGGTCCCCAGGGGCATCTCCTTGAGTGTACCGCTCAAGGGCGTTTCAGCCAGTTCAAGCGACCAGCCAATCTCAATCTCTTTGCGCGTGCCTGCGCGTGCGCTGGTGATAGAGGTTGGCAGCCAGAGGGCGCTCTGTGCCTGTTCGCGCTCGTGTACGAAGCCCAGCTCCATGCGTGTGGGATGCGCCTCGTCGAACCATGCGCGATGTAGTTCGATCCATTCGTCACGCGCAAGCCCGTCGCGCAGCTCGCTGCCGTCAGTGAGTAGGTCGTATGCCAGCGCGTAGTCGCCCATAGTCCAGGCACCGAGAAAGTTGATCGTTGTTTCCTGCTCGGTCATGTCTGGATTGATAAAGGTGCGGCCCCGGTCCTCGCCCGCGTCGCTCGCCTCCAGTATCAGGCTGTTGATTAACGACTGGCGTTGGCTATATTCTTTAGGCAGTGGTGTGCCGTGCCAGGCGTTGATAGTGAGTGCCTCTTCAAGCAGGCGTTTGCCCTCGGCCAGGGTGCAATCCGCGATCGTCGTCTCAGTGAGGTGTGTGCGCATATCTTCGATATGTTCTTCAACGTGCCGCTTGCTTCCTGTTTCGGCGATAATGTCCTTTACACCGGCCTGCCAGTAATCGAGCAAGAAGACAAGCATGCGCGCATCGGCGTAATCGTAACCCTGCTCCCAGCTTAGTAGGAGTTGGAGTTCGCCCTCTTCACGCGAGCGGGTAACATAGCCCTTCCAGAAGCGCGGTGGATGCGCCACGTTCACCTGTATAACGGGTGCCTGGACGATCGGCGCAGTCCATTGGGGATAGATTTTCGCCGCCTCTAAGCGCATCAGCGAACGGCGCGCCTCCTTACGGACCTCTTTATGTGGGCTGAGCGCGTTGACCGCGACCAGGGTATCGGCTGCGTCGATGGTATTCTCTTTTGCAAGAGCTTTAAGAAAGGCAATTTGTGTACTTTCGGGTAGAGCATTCATAGAGGCCAGGGCGCTCTCGACCTGTGCCGGATCTTTGCTCTGTTGAATGTGCTGTGCGGCCTGATGGTAGTCCGCGAGCAACTGCTGTACCTGCGCGTTATCTTGCTGTGAAAGCAGTGGAATTGGTTCTCTTTTACGTGCCATAATATCTCTCTCTCCTCTCCCCTTGCAGTGGCGTCATCTCGCCCGTGATTGTACCACGAAGAGGGAGAAGAGTCGAGAGCATTACCAGCCCGGCATGGTCGGAGAGAGACGCAATTTGCGCGTTGGCTGGCTGACCCTGGTCGCCGCTTGCACGCGAGCGGGGAACCATTTCGGCGTGCCCTTCGAAGTCATCAGAATGAAGATCGGGTAGGCCGCGCAATAGAAGTAAGATGGCAGGCTGCGCCAGGCGAAGAACAGCGGTATCACCGCAAAGAGCAGGGCTGCCTCCGGTCGCACGCGGCTGATACGCCAGTAGCAGACAAGTGAGAACACCATCGCGGCCCCTTCGAGCGCCGCGTAGACCCAGGTCGGGAAGAAGGGCAGGAGATGGGTGATGCTTAGATTGATGATGCCAATACCCAGTGGGAACATTGGATCGGCCATAGGCGCGAGCACACCCGCTACCCAGGCGTGCGCGTTCCACACGATAAATGGCAGATTGATAGCCAGCGCAACTCCACCCCCGATCGCCAGTCGGTAGAGAGCCTCTTTCAGACCATGCTGGCGGAAGATCATAATAGCATAGAAGGGAATGAAGAACCATGTCGTCTGTTTGCTTGCCAGCGCCAGGCCCAGGAAGATCGCCGAGGCCCAGCGTTTCTCGCGCATCAGCCAGACCATAACGATGAGGAGAATGCAGAAGACATCGAGATTGCCACCGCTCGTCGACGACCACATGGGGATATTCGCTATGGAGAGCAACAGTACCCAGGCGCGCAACTCCGGTCGCACCACCTTGCACGCGATAGCGATCAGTACCAGATAGCTCAGTACGTAGAAGGGGAGCACGTTGTAGTTTTTGAACAGGGCGAAAGGAATGAGCGTCAAGAACGAGAGCGCGGGATAGCTGACCTTTGATTCGAACTCGGGGGCCGATCCCGCCTTCATGTCAGTATCCAGGACGCTCTGTAGCTCGGCAATCGTGGGATATTCCAGGCGGCCCGCCAGTTGTCCATTGCGCAACGGGGTGGTCCAGTCCGGCTGAATAGGAAACTTGCGCGCCAGATCAAGCATATTCGAATCTGAATATGGATTACGCCCTTCGAGCAGTAGTATTGCTGCATTTGTATCAAGAGATGTGCCATCATTGGTGAAGCGTGGTGCCGAGAAGCTGAATACGACGCTCCAGCCCAGTATAATGAAGCCGAAAATAGAGAGGACGAGCGCTATGAGCAAGACGACGCGCTGCCAGAGTTGAGGCCGCTTCTGCAATTCGCCGCGCTTGCTTTCTGCCCGCGTATGTGCCGGGCGCAGCGCCATCCACATGGCACAGAAACTGCCTAGCAGCAAGGCCAGAGGGATCAGTGATCCGAATGGTCCCAGATACGGCATATAGAAGTTGTGATCGACCTCGTTAAGTCCCTGCAGAAGGAGCGCGACAGTGATCCAGACGGCGCGCCGTTGGAGGTCGAGGGTAGGATAATTCTCTACCGATGTGTCTTCCGAAAAAAAGTACCGCATCCATCGGTAATCAAACCATGCATGTTTTGTTTTTATGTGTGTATCCTGCTCAGTTACAGTTAATTGCGCCATTTTTGCGTTCGCTTAGCTCCATAGTCTGTCAGACTCAGATCATCCAGTTGAGAGATAGCCGTAGAGTGAGACAGAGGCATAGGGCCGGGCGTTTTCACCTCCACAGAGTACCTGAAAACCCCGTTGCTCTTGCACGTATCCTACGTTCCTGGAAGGTTTTCCGGTCCAATCTCTAGAACGAAGAGCATAACAGTTGCGTCACAACTGTTACGGCAAGGATAACTTTTCTGCTAGTGAGCACGCTATAAGGGGCCGCGCCGTTTCATGTTTCAATCAAGGCGGAGGCGATAATAGAGCTCGCGGTGTTGCAGATCGAAGCCGAGCGCTTCATAAAGGCGGATGGCCGCATGATTCTCTTCCCAGACGTGCAGGTCAACCGCTTTCAGGTGATATTCGTTGCGGGCGAAGTGGATGATGTGTTGCATCAGGCGCTGTGCCAGGCCGCGACCGCGGAAGTTTGGATGCACGACGACGCGTTTTACATAGCCGACCGCCTGTGTGTCTTCGGGGGGTGGCAGCATCAGTTCTGCTTTGCCTGCTGGCTCGTCCCCTATTTCGGCGAGAAAGATGAAGGTATGTTCGTGCGTAGAGGGGTCGACGGAGCCAAAGTATTTTTCCATATCCCGATGGATATCGCGCGTGGGCGATGTGCTGAGGCGATCGAGCTCCTCGACCAGCGCGATATCGTCGGGAGTAGCAAGACGAATCACCAACGCCTTTGTTGGCTGCTCATCAATCATATATTGTTCTTTCTAAAGCAGACTATTCCTACTAACCGTTGCGGCGTGGCAGCATGAGCAGCGAGACCATCGCGTACCCGGCGCACCCCAGGAGCAGCAGAGCATAGACGATGCTTTCGCCGTCTTTGACAGGTGACGAGAGCGAAGAGACAAGCATAGAGATACCCCACCAGAGGAAGCCGATAAAAACCGCGAATAGCAAAATAGTGCTGGTTAATTTCTTGTTCATCGATAAAATCCTTGCGAATAATGTGGAAAGTTGTGCCTTGATTGCTCTTGCATATTATAGCATATCATGACAGAGCTTCCCACACGAGGCGGTGGATGGCGGCGCGGAAGTGTCCCCAGTCGTGCCAGCTCCCGCCGATCGCCCGGCTGTAGCGCGGCCCTGCGATCTGCTCTAAAAACGCGGCCAGCTCCGGTAACTGCTCAGGCTCGATCTCGCGCAGTGCCTCCACGCGCTCATGTTTGTCGAGGACGCCTAACGTGCCACCGATCTCGTCGAGCAAGAAGGCAAAGGTGTAGAAGACGGGTTGCTCGCCCGAACTGCTGGTGATGTAGGGGGTGGCTGTAAGGAAGCGCCGCGTTTCCACCTCCAGCCCTGTCTCCTCGTTTGTCTCGCGTAGAAGCGCGTCGAATATAGTCTCGTTGCGGTTGATGCCGCCGGTCAGCAGGCGGTACGCGTTCGCCGGATAGAAGGTCTTTTTC
>JALYTQ010000117.1 GCA_030854195.1 Chloroflexota bacterium | reverse complement strand
TTCGGCTGGAATGCTTCCGATTTCTTGCGGGTACATTGACATGCTTCTGCTCCTTCTGGCTGGCTTTTCGCTGACTTTTCCCCTTATTCTACCATTCCAGTATTTCTTTCATTCGTCAACAGAGTCAAGATAGGGTAGGTTTTGCTACCTATCCCAAAATCGGCATCCCAGTTGCTGGCAAGTTTGCCACCGTATGGATATGGATGAGTGCTATAAACTACATTTGGGCCTTTTATAATGTAGGTTATAGACGCCTTATCTGTTTTGCCCAACATGCTCAGGTTATAGCCAAAAGACGTTCCACCAATAATGACGACATTTTTAGCTCCAGTACCACGAATAGTATCTGTTAGAAGCTGCATGCCTGGACTGGTGTATGTTGCTTTTACAGTGTGGCCTTGGCCATCATTGTCGTCGCTGATATGACATGTCTCTAGCCAACATTGCCAGGAACTCGGGTGAGGCTCGTTGAACAACTCAAATAGTGCGTTTGTGTATGTTGAGTAGAGAGAAGCAATCTGCTTCCAAAAAGAGACGCTGTCAGCATCAGGCATAGCCCACTGCGACCCACCGTTCTGATACCACTGACCTCCAGCATCTGAAAAGTGTAAGTCAAGAATGACATTTAGTTTTAATGCCGTAAGCCTGTCAACGGTTTGCTTAACCTTTGCCTGGTACTGTGACGCTGTACACATATTACTTTGCGATGGATTGAGCTTTGTGTTGCCATATAACCAGAACTCTTCCGATAATGGAAGACGAACAGTATTGCCATCCCAATACGTAGTACTTGATGTATTAATACCTGAACCCATATAAGAAAGAGATTGACTATCAATAGGAGGTGAGTCTTGCTTTTGACAGGTATACTCAAAGCTATCAAGAGCAACTCCGTGGAACATATAAGGTTGCCCGCTGGCGTTCAGGATAGTATTCCCATGAACTTTGTATGGCCCTTGTGCGAAAGTATCATGAGGCACAAGGTTTGAAGTAGCTGAAAGCTTTGGCGCACTGGAAGATGCATACGCAGTTAACAATAACGATTCCTGTTGGAGCCAGAAGGTGTTCACACCTAGCAGAATAAATATGATAACGCCTATCTTCCTCATTTTCATAATTCTAAACATATATACTTTCTCCTTTTCCTCTAACACACATGTGGATAAATTCAAGTAAAGCACCTTTTAAATAGCATAAGATAATTATATACAGTTGTATATGTTAATTGAGCTGAGAGTGGTTGTGAAGCAGTACTTTTGATTAAAATAGTTTATTGTTAACCTATGGAGCTAATATAACGAGAATGAAGTTCTGATGTCTCTTAGAATGTCTATAACCTTGTCGCTTCTGATACGAAGCTTAGCTTTTATATAGTTTTGCAGACATAAAAAGTGATAAGGTATTGCCAAATACCCCCGTCAGGATTGAGATCGGGAACGTAGCTAGACAAATGCTCTAAATGCAGTTGTTTCGCCATTCCCGAGGCGTAAAACGCTTTGATTTCCTTGAATTCCGTTATACTAGCTACTACTTCCTTACAACACCAACCCGTCCTCCGCTAAAGCACATAAAAACACTCATTAACACACCCTGACATAGTACCTTGCGCACACTTCCCTTGCCTCTTCGTTCATATATATGATATGCTCACTTTGTCCTTCAGCATTTTCTCACGCGAGAGGTACTGCAATGCCACAATGGGAATACTGCACCCTGTCCAGCAATGGAAGGCACATCATCTACACGCTCTACCAGCAGGACGGCCCCTACCTGGATAGCCGGGACTCAAACGAACGCCTCTGGGCCGCCTCGATCGCCATGCTCGGACTGAAGGGATGGGAGGCGATCAATAATTACAATGGCCCCAATATTACCGTCTGGTTCTTCAGACGCACCGTGCATCCCAAAAATCCTCCCTTCGCCTTTCCTCCGTATTGATAAACATGTATTTAGTCACTATCCTGAACATCTTGCGAGCCGATGACGACGGGCATAAAAGCCGCAGCGCGGATGTTTATAGAGATAGATGTTGTCATCCCAAAACCGTTAGACTGTCATCTTTTACAGCACTCCTAAAATTTTTGTAATTATGTTGCGCGAATGGGCGCGGGCGGTGCAGGAGACCGATGTGGTGAAATGAAGAATTGTTCATCTGTCTGCCCGATAGTACCATGTTTCACGGAAGTACTGACCTCTTGTCAGAGAGACTTCGTCGTGTTACACTTCAACAAAGATTACAACTTTTTTAGCCGCTGCTCGTAAATACGCAAAGAGGATAGTTTGCCCTATCTTCTTCCTGAAATAGATCATTACTGCTTATCCGAACACCTGAGCCGAAAGGCTAGCTCCGACAGGAGCGTTGGTGATCGGAATAAGATTATTGAGCAAGATAATGAGCGGTGAATAAATGTTAGAATCAACAGTAAACGCTTCAAATATACTAGGGGGTATCGGTTCGATAGCGCAACCAGCGCGGAAGACACGTCGCGGCCAGAGTGCTGGGACTGTAGCAGGTGTTGCGGGTGTACAGGGTAGATCAGGTACAATGCAGGCGGGCAGCGCCAAAACGAAGACGGGGGCCATAGTGGAGTCGATGAGCGACCCGGCGCTTGTCGAGCTTGTTCTCAGTGGAGACCAGGATGTCTTCTCGGTACTTGTCGAGCGCTACAAAGACGCCGTGCAAAATCTCGCCTATCGGATGCTTGGAAATGCAACAGAAGCCGAAGATGTGACACAGGAAACATTTGTGCGATCTTACACTCAGCTTGCCACATATAAACCTGTCCATAAATTCAGCACCTGGTTGCTTTCTATCGCTTCGCACCTGGCAATCGACCAACTGCGGCGGCGGCGTTTTCTCGCGTTGCCTCTTGAGGATGTGCCATTCCTTGAATGGATCGTCGATGCGGGCGTCAGCCCGGAGCAGTCCGTCCTGCAAGGTGAGCAGCAAGACGAGATACAGCACTATCTGCAGCGCCTGCCTGCCAAGTATCGCGCGGTGATAGTGTTGCGTTATTGGCATGATTTCTCGTATGAAGAGATCGCGAACACGCTGAACCTGACTCCTCCATTGGTGAAAGCGCGCTTACATCGTGCCCGCGAATTGCTGGCGCGTTATATGCAACAAAAGACTGTACCCAGCGAGGAGGAACAGATCGATGCGCTGCCGCGACGCTAAAGAATACATAGCCGCTCAGCGTGATGGCGATCTAGCGGAGGCGGATGCCCTGTCACTGCAGGAGCACCTGAAGGAGTGTTCCGAGTGCCGCGCTTTCGAGCAACAGCTCAACAGTGTGGACAGCCTGCTCTCTGCATCGGCTCCTCGTGCGCGTACACAGGTCTCGACCCAAAATATCATGCTGGCGGTAGAGGAACGGCGACAGATCTCGCAGCAACTTGAAGATATTCGCAAGCAGCAGCAGTCGCGTGTGGCACAATTGCGCCCGGTGGGTGCTGGTCTGGCGGCTCTTATCTTCTTCACGTTGGGCAGTATTCCGCTCTTGTTGCTCGCCATCACCATTATTCAGACCGATATTGTGGTAAAAGCTGTCTCTTCGCCACTGACAGTGGTGATCGATATGCTTTTTATTAGTGGAGGATATATACAGGAGGGACTGGCGTGGTCGGCGCGCAATAACTTGCTCCTGTCGGCCATGGCATTCGCATTTGTGGTCATGATGGGGATGTGGCTTCGTCTGATGCGTTATCCACAAGAGGCGTAGCAGGCGAGAATCATGGTCAAGGCTGACCATGATCAGGAGTTCCAGTATGGTAAAAGTTGGACGCTGGTTTTTACTCGTGCTGCCCGGAGCACTCCTCTTCGCAGCGCTCCTTATAGGCGGCGTGGAAGCGCTGTCGGGAGAGCAGTCCGTCGCATTAGCTGCCAGTCAGCATAGTGCGGCTAATGGGACAATGTGTACCGGGACGCGTCACGCGCCTTCTTTCGGCAGCCCAGTGGTAGTGAATAGCGGCGAAGTGATTTGTAGCAATATAACATCATTTGGAGGAACTGTCGTCATTCAGGGAGAGGTGAAGGGGAATGTAGTGACATTCAACGGGGACGTTGTGATCAATGGTGTGGTGGATGGGAATGTTACTCTGTACGGAGGAAGCGTTACCTGGCAGGATGGGGCACGCGTAGATGGCAATATCCACGTCTGTGGAGGGAGCTGGATGGGCACAGCTTCTCGCCTGCATGGCTCAGTGTTTGACTGCCCAAGAGATGTAGGTCAGCTTGTCTTTGGCGATGGAGGAGCAAGTTTTCGCTTCTGGTCTATCCTGACATGGGTAGCGCTTGGCTTATTCTTGACTTCCTTGCTCCCCGAGCATGTGATGATCGTACGCACAACGGTGCAGAGTAAGACACGTCGCAGCCTGGCCCTGGGCCTGCTCACGATCCTTCTCGCGCCTGCTGTCCTCGCCGTAACGGTTGCCCTTATCATTTCTATTCCGCTGGCGATCCTTGTGGTCGTCGGCCTGATCGCAGCGTGGGCATTGGGGACGGTAGCCATCGGTTGGATCATTGGTGAATACATCGTGCGCACGGTAGCTCCACGGCAGAATAAACGTATATTGCAGGTGGTGGTGGGATTGACGGTGCTTGCCCTGGCCGGATCTCTCCCTTTCATCGGCTGGTTCGTCAGTATAGGAGCAGGCTTGCTGGGGTTAGGAGCCGTCTTCCTGAGCCGTTTCGGAACACGGCTCTTTAGTCAACCCAGGCAACCGCTTTCGCTTTAATCTCTTATGAAGTATAAACAGGGACAATAACGTTGGAAAGATGGGACGGACATCAACGATGTGTAGCGTCGTGAGGTGACCGCCGAGGTGAACATGAGCATTGATGTTGAACTTACAGATCTGGCCTATGGGGGCGATGCCGTAGGCCGCTACGAGGGGCGCGTGCTATTTGTACCCGGAGGCATTCCTGGGGAGCGGGTACGCGTGGAGATTGTCGAGGAGCGGCGTGGGCACGCGCGCGCAAACCTTTTAGAGGTCTTGCGCCCTGCTCCCGAGAGGGTTG
Source organism: Chloroflexota bacterium (assembly GCA_030854195.1). GTDB lineage: Bacteria > Chloroflexota > Ktedonobacteria > Ktedonobacterales > Ktedonobacteraceae > JACDAE01. The sequence continues at coordinate 9,256 of JALYTQ010000117.1, read as the reverse complement.
AGCCTGCTTATCCGTTACTCACGGATTGTGGTTGCCAGTGGCAGCATATCGCCTATCCCGCGCAACTTACATGGAAGGCCCACATTGTGCGCCAGTTGCTTGTGCGCATTGGCAAACAACCTGATGCGCTTGTTCATCCAACTATCGGTATGCCTCCCAATATCTCGCCCTGGCACTATCGCAATATTGCTTTATTTACTGTTGGACCCGGTGGCGAAGTGGGCATGAAATATACCGATAGCCACGATGTACAGGATCTGCCGGATTGCCCCTTGCTGCATCCCGCGCTCGATCAGGTCTACCAGGCTGTGCGTCAGAAGCTTATGGATTATTTTGGTGACGCGCTTGGGGAGATGATTCAGGCGTTTACGTTGCGTGGCGCGATCGGCGCAGTCAGTCCTTCCGCCGCGAGCTCTCCTGGCGTGAAGGCGGTCCCGACGCTGCTGACTATTCACGCGCGACCGGGTTCCTCCATCGAAAATCCGCAGCAGCTCTCGCAGGAGTTAATGACGATCGCGCCCGGCATCGTTGGCGTGATTATCGAACGCGTGGGTGGCCGCTATGGGCGCGTCTTCTCTGGGCAGGAATTTCTGACCGATGTTATTCTTGGACGGCGCTTCCGCGTCTCCGCCGATTCGTTTTTCCAGGTCAATCTGATGCAGACGTCGGTGCTGGTTGAGCGCACGATGGCGTTGTTGGAGTTGCAGCGTTCGGATATCATCCTGGACGGTTTTAGCGGCGTAGGGCTCTTCTCGGCCTTCCTGTCGCCGCGCGCGGCGCGGGTGATCGCTATCGAGTCCCAGCCCAGCGCGGTGATGGATGCTCGTGCCAGCGCAGCGTTGAACAATCAGAATAACATTACCGTGCTGGAAGGCACGCTTGAGCGTATTCTGGGGCAGTTGCACTACAGGCGTGAACGCGTCGATCTGGCCCTGGTCGATCCGCCGCGCGCGGGCTGCCATCCCAAAGCTCTGCAGGCCCTGCAGATCCTGGCACCACGCGCCATCTGTTATGTCTCCTGTGATCCCAGCACACTGGCGCGCGATATCGCAACGCTATGCTCGGGGGGACGCTATCGCCTGGTCGCGGCCCAGCCCATCGATATGTTCCCGCAGACGTACCATATCGAATGCGTCGCGCTGTTGACACGCGTCGGGACACGGTAAATGTAAGGGCGCGAATATGGTTGAGGTTATGATGTAGGGGCGCGATTTATAAGCCCGTTGCGTCGGCCTGGGAAGCGGGCCGGGCTTATAAATCGCGCCCCTACATCATTGGTTGTTTGGTTGGTGATGTGAGGCGCGGATTGGTGGCACGCGCTTCTAGAAATGATCCGCGAAGGATTGCTTCTTGCTCAGGACGACCTCGATTTTGCTGCCCTGCTCCATCATTGTACCGGCGGGTGGGCTCTGGCGCATGACAAAGCCGGGCGGCAGATTGGCCGTAGCTTCGGCCTCACCGCGCACGATCACATCCAGACCGTAGTCCTGGGCCGTCATCATAGCTGAGATCCAGTCCTTGTCGCATAGATTGGGCGCGCCAATGGTCTTTGTCGTCTCCTCCAGCTTGACGACCACGGTACTGAACCACTTCTTCAGGTTGTCCTTCTCGGCATTCACCTTTTTGGCGTTATCGTCCTTCTCTTTGTGGTTCTTGATGCCTTGAATTTCATCCTGCAAAACGAAAGGATGATCAACGTCGGCCAGCACAATGTCGGGGCTACTTCCAGGGGTCTCGACGTAGACGTGTCCGATATCCAGGAAGCGTTCGATAACATTGGGCACCTTGACCCTGGTATCGCGTATATTCTTGTACTCCGTCTCGATGCGCGCCTCAAAAAAGAAGATAAACTTGCGATGGATATCGATGATACGCCTGTTCGTCAGGATATAGACATCGTCGATGTAGTTGATGTAGACCGCCCCCATCGCAAAGAGCAGCACCAGTATCACGAGGCCCGCGACCAGCCACCAGACCTCCTGCGCGCCTGGAGGGATAATCCCTATGGATGGGCCGAGTATAGCCAGAGGGAGAACGACCAGAAGCAGGAGAACCGAAGGCATGAGGTTGCGCCAGAGCACAAACCGTGAGCGCTGTATGTACTTCACGCTATATTCACCAGAGATATAGCGTACATCGGCTGGAATACGTAGAAAGCCGCCAAAGGTGCGCCGGGGACCGAGGAAGTGGCCTTCACTGCGTAGCGGCGGCAGATTCTCGTCGGCGTTAGGTAGTGGGGCTACCGGCACGTTCTTCGCCAGTTTATCGATGACCTCGGCCAACTCGGTATTTTTCGGAACGGGAAGCGGCTCCTCCGGCTTCTTTGCCTTTTTCACCTCATCGGTAAGGCCCTGAATGGCGTCCCTGACCCGCCGCGGATTGGGCACATTTTTCATAATGAAATCGCCGCCGGTCAGGTACACATGCACCTCGCCGAAGCCCAGCAAAAAGCCCATCAACGTATTCACGCCTACGCCGACCTGCTGCACTCTCTCGATCGGCGTCTGCTGGCGCGTCGGCTCCAACAGGCCACGCGAGTTGATGATGCGCTTGCTCGTGATAATATAGGTCTCAAACCACCAGACGACCAGGTCTTTGTAGGCGAACCAGATCCCCGTCGCGACGATCGCAATAAAAGCGACGGCGTCCAGGATGTACCACAAGGTAGCTGGACCCGGAATCGCCGTGGTGGCCCACAGCACCAGAAGAAGCGCGATCACCGCTCCGACCACCGGTAGAGCTGGTAGTACCAGAAACCACCAGTGCTTGCGTACGACCAGGCGCACCACCTCGTCTGGCTGCTGCCCCGAGAAATGCCACTGCTTATCGCGTCCCTTGCGGAATTGCAGAACGTTGAAACTGAAGCCCCGATGGCCCTTGCGCCAGTCCTCTCGCGGATTGAGAGAAGTACCAGCGACTGCCTGCTGCTTTGGTTTGTTCGCCATGATATCACCTCGACAGTCCCTGAGATCCCGTTACTACCTCTATCATACCACAGGTTCCTTTTAAAAACATAGGAAATATGCCCATATTTGCGCGCCAATAGGGTCAAAAACTCGTAACTCAGAGCCAGATATGATATACTATAAAGAAGGTAGGATCAAATTTTCTAGACCCCTCCCGACCGCTCATACGAGCACTTCAACCCGGTCCGATATCGCCTGATCGCTGGCTATGTCTTACTTTTTGGTGAGGATGCGTTTTTATGGAACTTGGTAATATTAAACCAGTCAATATTGTTGATGAGATGACGACTGCCTATCTCGACTACTCTATGAGTGTGATTGTATCACGCGCGCTGCCCGATGTACGCGACGGACTCAAGCCGGTACATCGGCGTGTTTTATATGCAATGGATCAGATGGGCCTGCAAGCGAGCAAACAATTTCGTAAGTGCGCGGGTACCGTTGGCGAAGTGTTGAAGAGCTATCATCCACACGGCGATGTCGCGGTCTACGAGACCCTGGTACGCATGGCACAACCCTGGTCGATGCGCTACCCCCTGGTGCTCGGTCAGGGCAACTTCGGTTCACAGGACGATGATCCGCCAGCGGCTATGCGCTACACCGAGGCCAAGATGGCGACGATTGCCGATGAGCTGCTACGCGATATCGAGAAGAATACTGTCGATTTCATTCCCAATTATGACAATCAGACGACGGAGCCAACGGTTCTGCCCGCCCGCCTCCCCAATCTGCTCTTGAACGGCTCTACGGGTATCGCGGTCGGCATGGCAACCAATATTCCGCCACACAATCTGACCGAGGTCTGCAATGGCATCGAGTACCTGATCGATCATCCCGATGCGACGACCGAGGAGCTCTCGCGCATTATCCGTGGACCCGACTTCCCGACGGGCGGCATCATTCAGGGCCGCGAGGGCATACGCAATATGTATGCCAACGGGCGCGGGCGCATCGTGGTGCGTGCCCGCACCCATATCGAGGAGTCCGAGCGTGGGCGCATGAGCATTATCACGACGGAGCTCCCTTACCAGGTCAATAAGGCCGAACTGGTCAAGAAGATCGCTGAACTGGCACGCGATAAGAAGATCGACGGTATCGCCGAGGTGCGCGATGAGTCCGATCGCCATGGCATGCGCATGGTCGTGGATCTGAAGCGCGACGCCAATGCCGATAGCGTGCTCAACTCGCTATTCAAGTACACGGCGATGCAGAGCGCCTTTAACGCCAATATGCTGGCCCTTGTGGAGCAGCAGCCGCGCACACTGATGCTCAAGCACTTTTTGCAGTATTATGTCCAGCACCGTGAAGAGGTGCTGACGCGGCGCACACAGTACGAGCTTGCGAAGGCTGAGGCGCGCAAACATATTCTGGATGGCCTCAAGATCGCGCTCGATAACCTCGACGCCGTGATCAGTACCATCCGCGGTTCGCAGCGCGATACCGCTGGCCTGACCGAGGAGCTGCGCATGCAGTTCGGTTTCTCCGAAGAGCAGGCAAAGGCTGTGCTAGATATCCGCCTGGCCCGCCTGGCCGCGTTGGAACGCCAGAAGATCGAGGAGGAGCTGAAAGAGATTCTCAAGAATATCTCGTACTATCAAATGCTGCTGAGCGATATCAATGAGCTACGCAAGATCATCAAGGAAGATCTGCAACAGCTGAAAGAGAAGTACGGCGATGCGCGGCGCTCGGAGATCACGGATGACGAGGCCAGCGTTTTCAAGGACGAGGATCTCATCCCCAATGAAGAGGCCGTTGTGACGCTGACGGAGCAGGGCTACATCAAGCGCCTGCCCTCCAATACCTATCGGGCGCAGAGGCGCGGCGGGCGTGGCATCACGGGTATGGTAACGCGCGAGGACGATACCGTGCGCCAGTTGCTGGTCACGCACACGCACGATAGCCTGCTCTTCTTCACCGATCGCGGACGCGTCTTCCAACTCCGCGTCTATGAACTCCCCGATACCAGCCGCACGGCCAAGGGCGAGCATCTGATCAATCTTATTGCTATCGAGCAGCGCGAACGCGTTACGGCTATCGTGTCGGTTCCGAAGGGTGTGAGCCGCGACTTTATGATTGTCGCGACTACAAAGGGCGAGATCAAGAAGACGGCGATGGAGGAGTTCGAGGTGGTGCGCCGCCAGGGTCTGATCGCGATGGACCTGGAGGAGGACGATGAGCTGATCGGCGCGAAGATGGCACATGCCGACGACGATGTTCTGCTGATCAGCGCGCAGGGACAGGCCATTCGCTTCTCAGTCTCGGAACTGCGTTCGGCCTCGCGCACAAGTGGCGGCGTGCGCGGTCTGCGTCTATCACCAACCGACCGGGTCGTCTCGCTCAACCTCGCGCCTGATGATAGCGAGCTGCTGGTCGTGACGGAGTACGGCTACGGCAAATGCACGCCGATCGACGACTATCCGCGCCACAGCCGCGGCGGCGGCGGCGTGCTCACCCTGCGCGTTACCGAGAAGAACGGACGCGTCGCGGCGGCGCGCATCATTACCGAGAAGGATAGCGATCTGATGATCATCTCGGCGGGAGGCGTCGTCATCCGTATGGATACTGCCAATATCATCCGTGGCGGACGCGCCACCCAGGGCCGTATGATGATGAACCTGGGCGAAGGCGATACCGTCGTGGCCGTCGCGACGACCAACGGCAAGAAGCCCGCCGATGCTCCCAACGACGATGAGTCTGAAGACGAGGCGCTGCTTGAGAACGATCCTGCCGATGCAGCCGTATCCGAGGACAGCGCTCTTGTGGAAGCAATCGTGCCCGAAGAGACAATCACTGACGAATCGTAGGGAAACGCGTCATCGCCTACTCCATTATGGCTCTACTTATATCCTCAATTGACGTGTAGCGACTTCACCTCGCGCCGTATGCGCCGCCCCTGACGTACCTGCTGGGCAGCGGCGCGATCCTTCTGCGCCTCCAATTTGATCAGGGGAAATGGACGATGGAATTGCTTATCAAAGGACTCCGCCTTCTCTTCCGAAAGGGATGCGCGCCGCTCGTACGCGTACGCCAGGAGATCGCGCTTCACCCCGTCGTCGACATCCAGAAAGAGCAGGTAGGCGAGCGTAAATTCGGGCTTGCCCTGCTCGGCGTAGGCGTCAGCGCTCATAAAGGCATCAGCGCCCTGCTCCAAATCGCGTTGCGCGTGCTCTAGAAAGACATCTTTCAGCGATCCACGATAGAGGTCAGCAAACGTATCAGGCATCATCCACTCCTAAAGATAGAGACATATCATCCCAAAGGCGCGTCCTTGTTCTCGTAAGGAGGCGCTTCTATCAATTATACCATTATGCGTAGCCGTTGGAGGCTTCTCACGCCTTCGGCGCTCACGATTTTAAGTTGGGAAGAGAGATTTTATATTGGCTTTACTTTAACACGCGTACCTAAAGTTGCCAGAAGCATCACTAAAAATCCAAGCAGTACAACGAAAAAGCCTATCGCCAGATCATTACGAACGCCCATTTCAACGAGCATATGCACAAGCAAACTAAATACAAACTGAACAATCAATCCGATGAGTGACAATCTCCATATCAGCGGCACCGTTTTTAACGAACTTTTTCCGCGCAGTATTGAGATACTCAATACCAGAACGATAAAAGAAAGCACAAGAGGTACTACGGCAATAATAATCAATATAGCTTCTGTTGCCCAGGCACCATAGAACAGAGTGCTGACTATTTGCCACTCAAATGCAGCATGAACTTGCTGCGGCAGGTCAGAGCTATACATGTTAAACATTGGAAGAAACAGTAATCCAACGATCACAAAGACAGCTCCGACGATAAAAAGCCCTGCCAACTTTCTGTGTTGTGCATGCATTTTGTATCTCCTTTAAGGCTCCTTGCGGGTCAACAGCGTGACTCAAGAAAGTGCTTTATTGAATGGCTCTGGCATTCGTCGCATAGAGGCGAATAGTGACTGTACGCGTCACGATCTGATCGACGAGATGGTAATGACTATCCAGCCACTGCTGAGCCGCCATGACCTTCGCTTCCGATGGCGCGTCGGGCACGCGTCCGACGATGAAGAACAGCCGGGAGTGTTTAGCACCGTAGGTCGCCAGCGCCTGTGGATCGACCGCCGCTTCGTAGCCCGCGACCGGATCGATCGGACCAAAGTTCGTCCACGAATACGCTCCGGGCGAATCGGCGGTGAAGTGCGCCGCGCTCGGATAAGCGTGCAGGTAGTACTCGACGGAGATCTGGCAACCTTGCGAGTTGGCGTAGCAGACCATGCCATCGTTCGGCTGGTAGCGCTGCTGCAACCAGTGCGTCGTCGTGTTCCAATCCTCCACCTGCGCGCTCTGGTAGTACAGGGGAACGTAGCGCGCGCAGAGCAGGAGCAGGATAAGGGTTAGAGCAACCTGCGGCACTCCGCGCCTACCTAGCGCGGCAATCCCCAGTCCCACCAGTAGGGCCAGCGCGGGCACAATCGTAACAAGGTAGCGCGAGGAGAAGAGGCGCGTAGGTGTATAGGAGATGACGTAACTCGCCACGATCGGCACTAGCAGCCAGCAGACAAGCGCCAGGGCGATGGGCAGAAGGTTGTGCATGGTTTGAGCGCTTGTCTCGTCCACCAGCGAATTGTGCTGCAACAGGGCTCTTCCAGCAGGCAGGGAGCAGAGGCAGACGATGAGCAAACCGAACGCGCAGCAGATGGCGATCACCAGTAGGTAGACCTTGCTATTCGCGCTGATCGTCAGGAAAAGGTGATATACGTCGCTGAGATGCGGAATGGGCAGCCAGCCCGTCTTTGATCCGTTGCGGCTGACCAGAAGCATAGGGATAATGAGCACGCCTGTTATGGCAAGGCTTAGAAGAAATCCCGGCAGGCGGCGCAGGCTCCTCTGGCGCTCGCCCGGCAGGATGAGGAGGCCCGCGAACATCACCAGTTGCGCCAGGAGGATCAATATGCTGAAGAGGTGGGTGTAGACCGCCAGCGTGGTTGCTACAATGTAGCATGCCCACCAGCGGCGCGACGGAGTGGACAGGGCGCTGAGCAGGGCGTACCAGGCGATACAGATGAGCAGGAGCTGCAGGCTATAGGCGCGCGTCTGCTGCGCGTAGACCAGTTGTAGAACGTTGAGCAGGTAGAAGCCCGCGCCTGCGAAGCCCACGATCGTTCCGATGAAACGCCGTCCCAGCAGGAAGACGACGACCGTGCTAAGCGCGGCAAAAACGGCTGATGGGAGACGCACCACGAACTCGGTCGCGTGCAGACCGAGCGCGCCTGTCAGGCCGAGCCAGAAGTGCAGGAAGAGATAGTACAGCTCCATGTTCGGCTCAGGTCCAGAGATGATGTGCCAGAGCTGTGGCAGCGGCAGGCGCGCCAGCTCAACCGAAAATGCCTCGTCGTACCAGATACTGGGCGCGCCCAGGCGATACAGATCAAAGCCCAGCGCTACAACGAACAGCACGCACGCGAGGAACAGAGGAGCAGAGATAAGCCGACCGATACGCTGCAGACGCGGGGCCAGGGACGCCGTTGCGTTGCCTTCGCTCAGGGATGGCACTTTGTCGTTACGTACCTGCGTCATTGTATTGCGACCTTCTTTGCGGCCTGTTCCTCACGTCGCCACTTGCGCGCATAGACGAAAAGTTCGCGGAAGGCGAGCACGATCACCGCGGGCTTCGCGCCAGTAGCACGCCCACCACGGCGCGGCAGGTGGCGCACGCCAACCTCTGTATAGGTATAGCCAGCGCGCCTGAATTTATATAGGATTTCCGTGTTAATCATTGCACCACGCGTCTCCAGGCGCTGCTCTCTAAAGAACTTCGCCCGGTAGAGCTTGAAAGCGCAATCGACATCGCGCACACGCAGCTTGAATACCGCGCTGACCAGCATTTTCCAGCCCCAGGCGTTGAGCTTGCGCATCCAGGTATCCTGTCGTTGAATACGATAGCCGAGTACCGCGTCAAATTCTTCAATCAGCGGAAAGAAGCGTTCCAGATCGTAAATATCGAATTGACCATCGGAATCCATAAAAAAGGCCAGCTCCTTCGCCACAGCCTCGAAGCCGCTCACCAGCGCCGCGCCATAGCCCTGGTTCACCTCGTGGCGAATGATGCGCAGGCGTGGCTCCGTAGACGCGATCTCCTCCAGAATAGCCTGCGTGCGATCTCTGCTGCCATCATTGACCACGATCACTTCAAAGTCCCGCGTCCAGCATGTGGCGGCTGCGAGCACCTCGCGCACCGTATCAGTGATGGCGACCTCCTCGTTATGGGCAGGCATAATCAGAGAGAGGCTATATTTTAGCTGCACCGCAC
>JALYTQ010000379.1 GCA_030854195.1 Chloroflexota bacterium | reverse complement strand
GCTATCGAGGAGCAGATTCGTAGCAATATCATCTCCTTCAAAGCTGGCGAGGTCGAAGGCGTTGTGGAGGACGAGGTGGAGGAAGAAGAGGTGACAGAGACCGACGAGGAGTAATGCTCCTCGCCTACGGCTTATAGCAGTTATGAGTCATCCCGAACTTTTGAAAACGTTCGGGATGACTCATAATTTCTTACTTTTCCCCTTGTTTGCTCTTCTCCAGGATGTCGGGCAGCTTCTGCTCCAGCTCTGGCTGTTGGAGGCGCACGAGTGGCTTTTCGCCTGTCGATACAAGCGGCTCCAGCTCCTCGCTTTCAAGGAGTGGTGGCTCCAGCGCGTTTGCTACGGGCTGGCGCTCGCGCCACCAGGTGGCAACCGTGGCCGGGTCAACCGCTCCAAGCTGGCCGGTATTCGCCCTCTGCATCGACCAGTCCAGTATCGCGTCTTCCAGCGGAACCTCGTACCCGGCTTTCTTGCTCATATCCCATTTATGTTGCATAACGGAGAAATACGCCTGCAACGGATCCTGATCGCTAGTAAGATAGCGGCGTAGAAGCAGGAGCGTCGGAATATGGTAACGCGTGTACCAGTCCTGCGCGGCCTCCTCTAAGGAGACATCGCGATTTTCGTTTCCGCTCATAATAGCTTGATGGCCGAGGATCATGTTGTAGAAGCGACGGGCGTAGATACGCGGCACGTCGATATGCAGCAACTGATGGAGGCGGCGCTGATACCAGCCGGGAAGGACAGTTGTAATGTGGTGCAGCGTCTGCCCGGTCATGTTTACTAGCGAGAAGCCCAGGTGATTGAGCCCCTGCATAAATTGTTGCGCCTGATACACGGTCCCGAAACCAGGCGTTCCTGAGATGCGCGCGTGCTCCTTGCGCAGTACACGGTAGCGCTGCTCGAAGTAGCGAAAATCCTTGTCGTCGAGGACCTGCACATCTTCGGGCAGATTGCGCGCCTGGCGCAGATCTTCAGCCTGCCAGGCAAGCGATTCTCCGAAGAGCGCCATATCTTGCTCGCGCAACCCCTTACTGATCGGTCCCGGAAAGAGCTCCGAGGTCTCGGCATCCGCCATAATCGCCAGAATGCGTCGCCCATCAATGCGTATCAATACATTGGCGAGCGAGGGATCGCCCCAGTAGACTCCATGCTCGTGCAGTTCGATCATGAGGACCGCGACCGCCGAGAGCAGCCGCTGCTTGGTTCGCTTGTTGAGTGGCAGGCGAAACAGGAGAACCTGCGGAATGACGCGCGGGGCCAGGCGCGTAATGGTGTACCCGCGATCCCCGCTGATATATTGTTTCACGCCCCCTATTTGCGGCACATCAAGCGCAATGGGAGGTGCATGTACGGTGCCGGTGCCAATGGGACTGAGCGCCGGAATGCCGCGCCGCTCGATCTCGCGCAGATTGGCTATTTCATGCTCCGCCGTGTGCGGCGTTGTCTCTTTAATGGCGTAGCGCACCCCCCCGCTCTCCACAAAGACGACCGGGTGCCGCGAGTCACCGCGCCGGATGTGCAGCAACTGGACGCCGTGCTTCAACCACTCCTCCAATGGAAACTGCCAGGGCAGCCCTTCCAGGCGATGCAGGTCATCGTCTCCTATATAAAATTGTATGTTGGTGTTCCTTGTGGTCATTCAATAATGCTCCTTGTCGTAGCAAGGGAACGTATTTGTTGCTACTATCATAGCCATATAATAAACCACGATGCAAACGAAAGAAAAGTTTTCGGTGGTAAGATAGAGGCAAGCACAAATTTCCAATTCTTAAGATGCAAGAGGAGGTTCTATGGGTACTGCAACATTCAATTTTTCCGGAACGGTTGTGCTGGTAACGGGTGGCTCGCGCGGCCTGGGCTTTGAGATCGCGCAGGCGTTTGGGCGCGCCGGTGCGACGGTGATTATTACTGCGCGCCGTGAACAGTGGCTGACTGAGGCCGGACACGCATTACAGGAGCAGGGTATATCGGTTCATACCACTACCTGCGATGTCGCTGATGCCGCCTCCGTCGCGCAGGCCGTGCAGCAGTGCATCGAGAAGTTCGGGCAGATTGATGTCCTTGTCAATAACGCTGGTCTGACGTGGGGCACGCCCGCCGAACAGATGTCGTTGGAGCGCTGGCACCAGGTGCTGGAGGCGAACGTCACCGGCACATTTCTGATGTCACAGGCCGTTGGACGCCATATGCTTGAGCACAAACAGGGTGCGATCGTCAATGTCGCTTCGGTGGCGGGCCTGGGTGGTGGCCAACTCAATACCGTTGGTTACAATGCCAGCAAGGCAGCCGTCATCAATCTCACGCGCTCGCTGGCAGTCGAGTGGGCTACACGCGGTATTCGCGTCAATGCCATCGCGCCCGGTATGTTCAGGACGCGCATGACCGAGGCCATCCTCGATCGCGCCGAGGCCGCTGTTGCCGAAGCCACGCCGATGAAGCGTATCGGCCAGCCGGGTGAGGTGGGTCCCGTGGTGCTCTTCCTGGCCTCCGACGCGGCCAGCTATATTACCGGCCAGGTGCTGGCGATTGACGGCGGCATAAGTGCGCGATAAACGCTTGTTCAACATGTTTTTTTCTCCGCTAATGGGAGACGTAGCGTGAATGTGCTTCCCACTCCCTGTGTGCTCTCTACTCCAACGGTGCCATTGTGCTCACGCATGATGCTTTGCACAATCGCTAGACCCAGCCCGCTTCCGCTGTGCTTGTGCGTTTGTGCCTGATGAGCGCGATAGAAGCGCTCAAAGATGCGGGGAAGATCTTCTTCAGCGATGCCGATGCCCGTATCGCTGACTTTGATGACAGCCTCAGTATCGACCACCGTTAACGAGAGCGCGACGTGACCCTCCTGGGGCGTGTATTTGAGCGCATTATCGAGGGTTACGACCAGTGCCTGTGTGAGCTGGTCGCGCTCCCCGTAGACCTGCGCGGGCACGATATGTTGTAGCGTCAGTCAGGCGCGGCCCATGCTTCCCTGCTTCCTCTGCTACGTTTTCTTCGAGCGGTCGATACTGGCGAAAGACGGCAAGAAGCAAACTATCCAGGTCCACTGTTTGTTGCTCCTTCTTATAGTCGTAAGCAAAGGTACGCCGTAGCGCGCTGGTGACGTGGCTTTCGTCGTCGACGATAAGAATATGTTCATCCATGCATTTATCCTGCTACCCACACGATGCCCCAGGGATTGCGGGCGGGACTCGGTGTGATCTGCGTCGCTTGCCCCGATGTGACATCTATCAGCGTTATCCCGCTCTGGGGATGAACCGCGTAGAGCATATGGCCATCGGCACTGAGCGCGATGCCGCTAAACGCTTGTTGTGTCAGATAGCTTGGTTCTTACACACTTTTGATGATGCTCGCTCGTTTGAAATCTCCTTGACTTCCAATCGTGCTACAGAGAGAAAATACTCGTAGAGAAGGATGATCTGAAGAGAATGGAAGCGAAGCGATTGCTTTCTTTGCCAGAGGGATTTGAGGTAACCACTATCGACGTGACGGATGGCAGACTCACTAGTGGTGTCGTGTCAACACAGCCATCTGCGTGTTGCCCACTGTGCTCATCTGCGGCAACACGCGTTCAGAGCACGTACACACGAACCATTGCAGATCTGCCCTGCGCAGGGCAGCAAGTGCGCCTGCTGTTGCAAGTGCGTAGGTTCTTTTGTCTGGTGACGACGTGTGCTCGGAAAATTTTTGTGGAGCGCATCGCTGCCTTCATTGAGCCCTGGGCACGTGTGACGGTACGTCTGCATCAGAGTGTTCAGACGATAGGATTAGCCACAGGTGGAATGCTTGGGGCACGCGTGACGGCTCGCTTAGGGATACAGACGTGCTGGATGACGATTAGACGGCGGATGATGGCACTTGCAACGCCACCAGTAGAACAGGTATCTGAGCTTGGAATCGATGACTTCTCGTTCCGTCGTGGGAGGAAATTCGGCTCGATCCTGGTGGATATGCAAAGCCACAACG
>JALYTQ010000116.1:4419-14311 GCA_030854195.1 Chloroflexota bacterium | reverse complement strand
GGCCTCGACGACTGGGACACCAGCAGCGCGCAGGAGATTTCCGAAGAGCGCCTGCTACAGGCCGTGCAATCGGTGCTCGGCGGACAGGTCCAGCGCCTCTTATCGCCGCCCGAAGCGCAGACGAACTCGCGCAATCCGCTCGATAGAAGCGCGCGCGTGGGCGTCCCGGTCGCCACCTTTCCGCGCTGGATGGTCTGTCCCAAATGCCGCCTGCTCGCGCCAACCGACGCGGGCTACTTCGAACTCAAGCCCAACCCGTACCAGCCCGACCGCACCTGCTACGTGCACCAGAACTGTGCCAAACAGCCAAAGGCACTCCCCTCGCGCTTTATGATCGCCTGCGAGGCCGGGCATCTTGACGACTTCCCCTGGGTGCATTTCGTCCACGGCGAGCGCCCCTGCAAGGCGGAGCTGAGCATGTTTGAGCAAGGCGTCTCCGGTGAGCCGTCGGATATCTACATCAAATGTCGGACGTGCGGCGTTTCGCGCGCGATGTCCGACGCCTTCAGCAGCGAGGAGGAGAAGACCTATCATCCCCAGTGTCGTGGGCGTCGACCACACCTGCGCGACTTCGAGAAGAAGCCCTGCTCCTATCAGGCGCGCACCATGCTGCTGGCCGCCTCCAACACCTGGTTCCCCCTCGTCTTCTCCTCGCTCTCCCTGCCGACCAGTCCCGACACGCTCGGCCAGCTCGTCGAGGCGAAATGGAGCGTGCTCGAAGGGGCCGAAAGCGTGCAGGATATCGCCGCGTTCCGACGCATTCGCCTGCTGGAACACCTCAGTGCCTATAGCGACGAGGACATCTGGCGCAGAGTCGAGCATAAGAAAAACACTGGCAACGCCGAAGAGACGCTCAAGCCCGCCGACCTGAAAGTACCGGAGTGGCGCGTGCTGAGCAATCCCACCGGAGCACCAAAATCTGCTGACTTCGAGGTTACAGCGACCAGCGCGCCCGAAGGCTACAGCGACTACTTCCAGCAGGTTGTCCTCGTAGAGCGCCTGCGCGAAGTGCGCGCGCTCACCGGCTTTACGCGTATCGAATCGCTCAGCGACTACACCGAGGAAGAGGAGCTGCCATCCGAGCACATCATGCGCCTGTCGCGTTCCACTCCGTACTGGGTGCCAGCCGCCGAAGTGCGCGGCGAAGGCATCTTCCTGCAAGTGCGCGAAGATGCCCTACAGAAATGGATGCAGCAAGCGGTCATCGAGCGCCACGATAAGGCGTTCTACGCAGCGCACAAACAATGGCGACGAGCGCGCCACATCGTTGATCCAGAGGCGCACTATCCGGGCATCCGCTACATCCTGCTGCACACCTTCGCCCACGCCCTGATGCGCCAGCTCACCCTCGAATGCGGCTACTCCGGAGCTAGCATCCGCGAGCGCATCTACGCCCAGGGACCCGAGCACGCCGACGGCCCTATGGCTGGCATCCTGCTCTACACCGCCGCCGCCGACAGCGAGGGCACGCTCGGTGGCCTCGTCAGCCTGGGCAAGCCCGAAACCCTCGGCTGGCATATCGCTGGCGCGCTGGCCGAAATGAGGCACTGCGCCTCCGACCCCCTCTGCGCCGAGCACGAGAGCCGTGAGGATCACACACTACACGAAGCCGCCTGCCACGCCTGCATGTTCATCCCCGAAACCTCCTGTGAGCGCGGCAACAAGTACCTGGATCGCTCCCTGCTGGTCGCGACGGTGAAAAGTGATAAGCTAGCGTTTTTTGTAGATGCCTAGAATAGAAAAAATAGAAGCAAAAAGGTGGATTATGACTGTCACTTTAGATGAAGTTGCTAGTGCTTATCTGGAAGATACAGCATTTCAAAAAGAAGAGCGAGAATTGGTACATCGCCGTAACGAAACCTTGCCCATGATACAATCAGTAGTCCATGATTTTCTCCAAAAGAGAAGTAACATTTATGTACTCCGGCAAAAGCTTGATGTGCCCAGAGATTTAATGGGGGCATGGTATGCTCAAGGTCCTGGCTTTATGATGGAACTCAATAAATTTGCCAAAAATCACAATGATACTGGCTCCGTTGCTGAGGAACGATTCCGAGATATTCTCGCAGGCTTAAATGCTACAAATATCGGACAAAGAATCGAGTCTCTCTACAAATTTTTACTGAAAGAACGGGAACGGCTACGTAAGGAAGGGAAGTCTAGTAATACAGCAGTTGCACCTGGTAATAGCGCTTTTATTATCTCGTTATTTGCTTTCTGGCTCGATCCATATGGAGAACCTGCTATTTGTAAAGATGCCGCGCGTAAAGGATTTTGCCGTCTTGTTAATGCTCATCTTTTGGAGGCACCAAAGGGGCTGAAAGTCAATAACAATACGATTGATATCACCTCTGAAGCTGATCATACTGCGTATCAGCAATTGTTAGCAGATCTCATCAAACGCGCCCCATCACTCAAAATGAATACCTATTGGAGCGAATACTTTGGGTACTGGCTCGCAGATAAATTTCAGTCGATCGCCGCGCTATCTACCCCCTTGACCAAAGAGACAGACGACACCGATGTGTTGGCAAAAGCACCTACCAGGCAAGGAACAATTCAAGAAACACCTGGAGGCTATATCATCGAAACACCGCCTGCTCGCAATCAGGAAACAGCAACGTTCATTGCCCCCGAACCATTACGCGCAACCAGGGAACTACAGCTCACACGCCTCATTCGTGAAGTTCAGCGCTCCATCCTGGTCGACGAATCAACAGTCAGACGCATTTACCATGCGCTCCTTGCAGGACATGTCATCCTCACCGGTCCACCGGGAACAGGCAAAACCGAGCTGGCACGGCTCATCCCCGAAACGTTATGGAAGAGCGAGGTCAAAAGAACAGAATCGACCCTCTCTACGGGCGAAACGGAGGAGCCAGAACTAACCACACAAACGGCATACACAACGCGCCTTGTGACCGCTACCGACGAATGGAGCGTGCGCACGCTCATCAGCGGCATCGCGCCACAAAGTCACAATGGCGGCATCTCCTACAACGTCCAGTACGGCTACCTGACCGGTACTATCCTCAAAAACTGGTCGTTTCAAGGGAACAGGCCAGAGGAGTGGAACACGCTTACCTTACGCCGTACGACCATCACTGCCCAGAGCGGCATCAAGCGCGGCTCACTGCTCCCCTTCCGTGGGCAGTGGCTGGTCATCGACGAGTTCAACCGTGCCCCTATTGATCTCGCGCTGGGTGATGCCCTCACGGCGTTGGGAGGCAACGATGTGCTGCGCGTCGCCATCGAGGGCGGTAGCGCCGAACTACCGATTCCGCAGGATTTCCGCATCATCGGTACATTGAATAGCTTCGACCGCAGCTACCTCAATCAGATTAGCGAGGCTCTCAAAAGACGCTTCTCCTTCGTGGAGATCCTGCCACCCACACGCGCTCAGCGCGAGGCCGAGCAGGGCATCGTTCTCTTCAAAGCGCTGAGCCGCGTCAGCCACCTGAGTGGAGCAATTGACACATCGGAAGGCGCTATCTCCTGGGCGGGTATTGGTATTGAGGCAGACGAGGATGGGCACTATAGCATTGATTGGCTTGAGGAGCAAATTCCATTCCGCGAAGCGTTCGAGTTTGCCTGGTGTACCTTTGAGGTTATCCGCATCTATCGGCAACTGGGAACCGCGCAGGCAATCACGTTTCTACAGCACATGCTGATCGCGGGTATCTTACAGGGCTACACCACGTCGGAGGACTGGATTGCGAAGGCCGTAGACGCGGCCCTCTGCGATACCCTCGCCGACCAGCTTCAGGTTCTGCTGCCCGACGAGATCGAGGCTCTCTGGCTCTATCTCACCAGCGAACGTGCCGCTTTTAGCGCGGCCTATAACGTCTTGCTCGCCCGCCTCGCCGACAGCCGCCTCTACGGGCAATTGCTGGCGCTGGGAGGTGTAAGCGATGAACAGGGGCAGGCTCTTCTTCGCGACGAGAAGATCGAACAGATCGCCAATCAGGAGCAGCCAGCCATTTCCGAAGCGACCCTGATAGCCCTCTTTCATCTCGACAAGCCTTTCTACAAATTGCCGCAATTCGCGCGTCGCCTGCGCACCTTCAAAGCCGAGCGGGGGTTATAGAGGAAAAGGAGAGCGCCATGATGAGCGAAACGCTAGAACATGTGGAGGCAACAGAGGAGCAGCTCTGGTCGCAGCATCTGCAGCGGCGCATTCTGCGCCTGCTGCTCCAGCACGACGAGGCGCTTTTCCGTCGCCAGTTTCGTCATTTCTTCGTGGCAAGCGCGCTCCCTCCTCTGCCGCTGTTGCAGCAATACGACCGCTACATACGCCTGCAAACGTTGAGCAACGAACTGCTGGACGATATCCTGCCGCGCATCAGGCGGCAATTGAGCCTGAAAACCAGCCATGTGCGCCTGCGCGAGGAGGCACCCACGCGTGGCGACATCGACTGGCCGCGCACAATCGAACGCGGCTGGAGCAGCGCACCCGGCATGCCACCGCTCCAATTCGACACGCGCCTGCGCCAACGCACCCTGGAAACGCCGGAAAACCTGTTCACCGTCGCCGTGCTGCTGGCCTACCAGCAAGAGCTGCGAGCCGTCGTGAAAGAAAATCTAGGCGACGAAGAGCTTGACATGCAGGAACGCCAGGTCTTCGCCGCCGCCGAGGCCCGCGTGCAGCGCGAACTGGCGGCTCCCTATGCCCGTGCGCTACTCAAACAGGCCAGCCAGGTAGATATCGACGCGCTGGCCCGGCAGATCACCCAGCGCCTGCGTCCCGGCCCCTATCGCGAACTGCTCGACTGGTGGCGGCGCTTCCAGCAGTTCCGCGTGGGCCGCGCGGATGACCAACATGCTCTGGCGCTGGCGAGCAGGCGCGATGACGAGAAGGTAGACGCCTGGCTCTACGAATTGTGGATTGCGCTGGAGTTCATCCACCTGCTCGCGCGCGAGGAAGCCATCGAGTCCCATGATATCGAGATCGTCACGGACGCGCTGCAATGCACATTCGTCTGGCAGCAGCGCGGTTTCCGCTTTGTCTACAACCGGCAACTGGACACCTCCACTACCTACGAGTCCGACTGGGAGCATGGTCCCGCGACGCGTCCCGACTATGCCATCGAGCGCGTGCAACCACTGGAGATAAAGTTCCAGGGTGAACTACTCTGGCGCGAGCCGCCATTTGTACTGGATGCCAAGTACTATCTGCAAGGAAATGATCCAGCGCGCACCCACGGACCGCTCAAGAAGCTACTTGGGGACATGACCCTGCTCGGCGCGTCGAGTGGAGCGCTCTTCTTCCCGAAACTCCCCGAACCGCGAGGAGACGCGCAATTCACTCGCATCGTACGCCGCACCGGAAGGCGCTACGAACAGGCGGGAGACGGTCCCCAGAATGTACACCTCTATCACATAGAACCGGGCATGGAGCTGCCCGATCTGCAGCGCAGAGTGCGCGCCATTCTTGACCTCGCCAGCGAAGCCCTTCCCGCGCGACCAGCACCCATCTGCGAGGGTATCTACCTTGACGGCGATACCATCAACAATAGCCGTTCTACACGGGCTGCCAACATCGTCCTCTGTCCCAAGAGGCACATCGGCCCCCATGCATTCGATCTCGTCGATGCCGATAGCGACTGTTTGAAGAACCCGCGCCTCTGCCATGTCATCGGCCAGCCCATCGTCCCGCCCTTCGTCGTGCGCGTCACCACAGTACGTCGCGTGGGAAAATAGGAGCGTGAAGAATTCATTTAAGCTGTTTTGGAGAGGTGTTAGCTATGCATTCGACTACGCCAGGGATACCGCGCATCGCTGTTTTTCCCAAGTGCTACATGGAAGAACTGTGCGTGACGCGCAGCCTCTCGCTTTTGCAATGGATTGAGATGGCTGCCAATCTGCCCGTCAAGGGGCTTGAACTCTATCCCGGTTTCTTCGCCTCTTTCGATGACGACTATCTCAACGAGGTGCGCGCAGCTATGCAGCGGCATGCCTTGCTTATGCCCATGCTTTGCGCCTCGCCTGATTTCACACAACCCTCCTCTGCTGCTCGCCGCACAGAGGTTGAGCAACAGAAGCGCATGATCGATCTCGTGGCCTTTTTCGACGCTCCTGCACCGCGCACCTGCCGCGTGCTTTCCGGGCAGCGTCGACCCGGAATCTCTGAAGACGATGGAGTGGCAATGGTGGTCGAGTGTATCGAGCAATTGTTGCCCTATGCCGCCGAGCGCGGCGTGATGCTGGCGCTAGAAAACCACTACAAGGACAACTACTGGACCTATCCGGAGTTCGCGCAGCACCTGCCGATCTTCTTGCGCATCCTCGAAGCCATCGACTCGCCCTGGTTCGGCGTCAATTATGACCCATCGAATGCACTGCTGGCGGGCGAGAATCCTTTGACCGTTCTGGAGGCAGTCAAGGGGCGCGTGGTCAGTATGCACGCCAGCGACCGGCGTTTGCTGCCGGGCTACACGCTCGCAGACCTGCAAGCACAAGAGGGCAGCACAGGCTATGCGCAGTTCTTGCATCACGGCGAGATCGGAACCGGCCTCAACAATTACCCCACCATTTTCCGTGTTCTGCGCGACGCCGACTTCAACGGCTGGGTTTCCATCGAAGACGGACTCAATGGCCTCGACGAGCTTCACCGCTCCGCTCAGTTTCTTCACGCAGTTCTCTCACGCACTTTTGGCGACAGTGAGCATGAAGCACCGTGAGGGAAAGCATGCGCTTCAGCTTTTTGAGATGGTACTTCCTCAAAAAGGGTTGCGTACTTTCTTTATATGTGTTAACATCTTAATATTAAGAGGTTAATATTAAAGGGGTTTATACTACGATGGACACTCCTCTTGCCTATCTCTTAGGCAAACTCATGTTCGAGATAGACCGTGCAGCCGATCACCTGCTGCAGACACATGCGAATATTTCATACAGGCGGTTTCTCTTTCTGACCGTCCTGCAACACTGCGGCACAGTCACCCAACATGAGCTGGCAGTCGCCCTGGGGTATAGCGATCCTGCCGTCAGTACGATGCTTGTCGAACTTGCCAGGGATGACTATATTCAGACGACAAAGAGTCCAGAGCATGGTCGCAAGCGTCTCGTGACCATCACTCCGAAAGGAAATAAGGTGGTCGCACAAGGAAGAACACTACTGGACGCGCATTTTGACCAGCTGATGGTCATTGCCGACATTGATGCCCAACACTACCGTGAACTCACCCAACGATTGCACCAGGCTCTGATTGCCAAATTGAAGGAGAAATGATGACCACACGTCAGATGAGGACAACCACAGATACCACCCACGTCGTGTTTTCCCTAGATGGAACGAAGATCAGCTATCTCACCATAGGAAGTGGGCCAGCGGTGATTGTTATCCCCGGTACGCTCTCAACGGCTGCCGACTACGCTGCCTTCGCGCATGCCCTGGCTGAGCATTTTACAGTTCACACCATTGAGCGCCGTGGGCGAGGTGAGAGCGGCCCACAGGGCGCTGATTACAGCATTGCCAAAGAGTGTGAAGATGTGCTTGCCTTGCGAGCTGAGACCGGCGCATCCTTTCTGGTTGGCCACAGCTTCGGTGGATTCGTGGCTCTGGAAGTGGCTCGTAACAACCCATCGCTCACTAGAATAGCGGTGTACGAACCTGGAGTGTCTATTGGTGGATCTATTCCGATGGACTGGATGCCTGGCTACGAGAAGAAGCTCGCCGAGAAAAAATACCTTGATGCCTTTGTTGAGTTCTCACTAGGCGTCGGCCCTCTTCGCACCCGCAAAACGCCTCCCTGGCTTATGAAGTTGCTGATTTCGCTTTTCCTTAGCTCCCACGAGCGCAAGCAGAGGTTGGGTCTGCTCCATGAATGTCTGCGCGAGCATCAGGAAGAGGCGCGGCTGGCTAGTAGTTATGAAAACTACCGGCAAATAGCTGCGAGCGTCCTGCTCATGTATGGAGGGAAAAGCGATCTCCCATGGGTCCATCCCGCCTTGGAACGGCTCGCAGCAGTACTACCGCAGTCTGAAACAAAAGAGTTTCCAATGCTCGACCACTTTGGGATGGACAAAAAGGCTCCGCGAGAAGTTGCTAGGGCAGTCTGTGCATACTTTTTGAAGGAGCAGGCCACCTCCTGACGAGAATTTGTGGGCTATCTCTCCGGTTCGTCAAGGTTTGACTACAGAGGGAGTCCACGTTCTGCTCTGAGAGAAGAGGCTCGAAATTTTTCCGAGTCCGCTTGGCCGGGAATGATTCTATACCTGGCAAGCTTTCAAGAATGCTTAGCGGCCAAGACGGAACTCCATAACGGCTGGTGTTGCTTCAATTACCAACTGTGTAGGGATTTGTTAACCATTTGCTTATCTGCCTGGTTGACAGTACCCACAACGGGCAATTTATGTGAGATTGGAGGAGGGAAAGAGGCTACCAGAGGTAATGAGTCAGGAAGGCCAGACCGACAATTAAGAATACAATGCCAGTGCCCAGAGTGCAGTTAGCAAGGCGTCGACGAAATGAGTCATCTTTTGTGAAGTAAGCTCGTAACTGTTCCTCCGTAAAATCACAATGAATAATTGTCGGAATGATTTGCGGGATGCTTCCCTGAATGTTGCGTTGCCATTTCATAGTAATACCCTCATGTGATAGAAATGCTGGTGAAGCGTTTGCTTAAACTTGTCTCTGCACCACCAACATGGTGGTGCATTTCTCACTCCCAGTTCTGCACATCTTGCATTAAACGAGGTTGACAGTGTGATAGGAGTTCCATATTCTCCTGATCCTGGGCTAACGGTGGAATAGCCTGAGCTTGTTGGATGAGGTTCTGAGCCTGGATATGGAGATAGACGAAGCCATTACGTGAATAATCCTGCTTGATATAAGCAAGCGTGCAGAGGTAAGAATGGGAACGACGTAGGGTAATAGCTCCTTGCAGAAGTTCCTCGATACTATGCAGGGTCTGGAATGCAGCGCTATATGGTCGTTTGCCTTTTAAGAGCACGAGTGCCTGCATATATCGTAGCTGCGCGCTCTCCGCAGGAAGTTCATTTTCAGGAATGAGACGTGAAGCATCTGGAAGATGCCGCTTTGCTACATCGTACTCTCCACGCCATAAAGCATCCCGCCCTCGTATTAATGCTGCTTTTCCGTCGGCTATTTTATCTTCAACAGGTGCGACATGGATACTGCCATAATTGTTTCCATAGACAGAACCATTGCCAGGTCCGAAGTGTTGGACACTGATATGATCTCGCATGCTGGCTTGTGGATTGGTCAGTTCGATCAATCGTTGTGCTATTTTGACCGTTGCATCATCTTGAGGAAGACCTGCTTCGACCAATACGTCCTTGAAAGGTTTTTCCCAGGTATCAGGATCATGCTCGTAGTTATCTAGAATCATCAAGGCATTCTCTCGGCCCGAGAAAGCTTGTATGACGCGCTTCTTCAAACGCTCAAACATGTCCTTAGCCGTGTCATTAAGGGTGGCCTGACCGCCAGTAGCAACAGCGGTTGCAAGAGCCGTCATAATCAGGTTGGTTGTATCCATGATGGAACTACATCTCCTTCACTGAAACCAATGAACGTGTGATTAAAAAAAGAGGGAAACAAAACCTCTTATCGTTACCTCATCGATAAGAAATCGGCGTCCTGTGAATCTGATATTTCTCATTGAATAAACCGAGTGAGAAACCTCTAAGCAATACGAACATACTCGTATTCTACTCCTCCGCTGTTGGCACTTTGCTCACGTCGTAAGATGTATCCCTCCTGCCAGAGCTGTTTTAATTTGTTGCTTGCATTTGGAATCTTCAAATCGAGGGCTGTAGCAGCCTCGCTGGTTCGTGCTACGGGAACTGAGAGGACATATGAGAGCATATCTTGAAGTCCAACACTGGGCCGTGGTCCCAGGATACGGCAGTCCATACCTCTTTCCCATAC
>JALYTQ010000116.1:0-4409 GCA_030854195.1 Chloroflexota bacterium | reverse complement strand
CAGCTGCGGCGTCCCAATTATCTAGCAAATCTGGGTCATCCACATCGGTCAGGCAAAACCCACGGCGTCCTCGATAACTTCTTGCAAGTTCAATGACTGCCTCACGAGGGAACGAGATGTCTGTACGCTTCACGCCATCTAACGATATTCTGATGATCGGCTCTGTTGGGCGAGACTCAATAAGCTTGCGAAGTTTTTCGCGAACTTGCTGTCCTTGTACGTGTCCCCACCCATCGGAGTCAGACATTTGAGTTCGTAAGCGAATATCCATCTCCATCTCCTTCACTGCTTTTAGTGTAGCAGATTTAGGAGAGCGTGTCAAGGGGAAAAGAAAAACAAATATGGGTTCCCTTGAGCATGATGAGATCTTGTTGATACTGGATATTGTTGGTCTCGTAGCCGCGCAAAGAAGGTTTGAGGTGGATTCCACACGTCTCTAGACGAATCCCCACGCTTCCTTTATACTTCAGTGCAACGTACGCACATTGGGGGAGTCCCATTCCTTTCTCTTTTTTGTTCCAGGTCAGATCGTCACAAAAAAGTGAACGAATCAGTTCTGCATCGGCTAAGCGTTTTGCTGTGGGTGTCAGTAACTTTGGCCGCAACGTCTCTAATAGACCGATGCCGCTATCTGAAACAACAACCTGAACTCTTCCACCTTGAGGATAAACCTGGAGCGCTGCAAAGCCATCAAGGACCGTCTGGCTATGGTCGTAAACGTTCGTAATAAGTTCGGCGAAGATGGTAAATGCTGCTCTGCTCAAAGATGTACAATCTGATCGTGCTTCTAAAGCTACTTCCAAGGCATTTGCCAGTCGAGGCGGAATAGACTCGACGTGGTCACTGTAGCGAGAGCCGATAGAAGCGAACTCAACCAGATTCCTATTTTGACCTTGATAGCGTTTTGCATAGGTTGGGTCCGGACGCACAGGCAAGACACGAACACGCTCTGATAAAAGAGTGAAAAAGTTGGCTCGGTTGAGATAGGTTATCGTTCCATTTTGCTCACTCTCAAATACCATTGTCACAGGAATTCCCTCAGCTATCAACTGATTCGCCAGGGATAGGAGGCGTACAGCTGCATCGACCATCACGCGACAGGATGCAGGGAAGTGAAACGCAATTCCCGCAATATTAGAAAATGAGGAGAGTGAGGTCTGCTGTAATGCCTGCTCAAGTTTATCAGCCGTAATCCACTGTTCTGGGAATGTAATGATATGTTCTTCCATCATGGAATGTCCTCTAAAAATTTCTTTCGCCGCATCTAAATGGCACTACATGGACATCATGAGAAACATAGAGAGAAGCACTATGAGCCATCATAAAAACAGAGGAACTTTTGCGTGTATAATAACATAAAAACATATCTTACACAACTATTTTCTACCTCATTGCGTTTCTATGCAAAAGATCATTGGAGGCAAGTCGTCCCGAAGCAACAGCATCATTAATAAACTGTAACAACACATGGTTCTTACTACTTTGCCGTCGATGGTAATCAGCATTCGCTACGTAAATCAGTTTCGAGCGTGCGCGAGAATGGGCGACATTGATCAAACGCGTTGCTGGCGTTGGGATATCATCTCTTCCCCAGATATCTGACGTGAAGCGTGGGATCGTTGTTCCAGGCGACTCAACCAGATCGACAATTACAATTTCAAATTCGCGCCCCTGAAATGCAAAGATTGTCCC
Organism: Chloroflexota bacterium; assembly: GCA_030854195.1. Taxonomy (GTDB): domain Bacteria; phylum Chloroflexota; class Ktedonobacteria; order Ktedonobacterales; family Ktedonobacteraceae; genus JACDAE01. The sequence continues at coordinate 2,717 of JALYTQ010000116.1, read as the reverse complement.
TACCCGAGCATACTGGTCCAATTTCTGCTGCTGAAGCGCTTCCCTGATTTTACGTGCCTGGGGTGCGTATGGAGTGACTATACCAATCTGCGGCTGCCCAGCTTCATGTGTGAGTGCTCCAGAAGCAATGATGGTGCTCACGAGATGTACTACACACTGGACGTGATAATCGTTGAATTTCGATTTTCCATTTGCTGGTCGCTGCGTACAACACTCTGTCGAAGGAGCATCGCTGGTATCGACCACAATCCATGCTGACTCTAACAATGGATCGAAGGCGGGTCGGACATATCCTGGCCGTTCCCGGTTCTTTAATTGGCCTTGATAAATGTATTGGGAGACTGCTCGTGCGATGTCAGGATCCATCCGCGATTGCTGCGAAAGGAAAACTGCCTGTTTTTCTCCATGGCTTGCGTGCTGCACTGTGATCTTGAGGTAAGAGAAGAGATCTATTCCGAGCCACTGCGCCGCCTTTGAGTATTTCTTCGCATTATGGAGTCCTGCAATCGGCGCGAGTTGGAGAGGATCGCCAATGACTGCCATACGCTGCATCGCACGAGTTGCTACAACGAGCACTGCCGGGAGTGGTGCCATGGAGGCCTCGTCGAGAATGACGCAATCAAAGTATCGCCCTTTGAGATAGGGACTGGTATAAACACTCGTCAGGGTGGTAGCAATCAAATCGGCTTCGGAGGCCACGCGTTCTTTCACCAGGCGTTGTTCTCGCTCAATATCCCCCAGGTGATCCTTGATCTCATCTCGACGGTGATCTATCCATTCGATACGTTGTTCAAGGGCGCTCACCTCTGCATCACCCTGATTGAGATCTGCTGTCGCCTGATTGCGTTGTTGCTGCTTCTGGGTGAGTGTTTGCTCTGCGTTCGCCTTTTCAGTGATGAGCGTCCTGCCCTCCATTTTCAAGGTATCCCGTTCTTCAGCGAGTGCCCCCAGTTCTTGATCGACGATCGAGGTGTGAAGCACATCCCGATAGCGATCTGTGTCCAGGTCTTTCACATTTCCGACCCTGACAATCCGATGCTCAGAGATCCAATCAGTGTGTCCAGTCTCCTGACAGAGGGACTGTAAGTTCACGACGGCGTTATCGACAGCAACGTTGGTATGTGAAAGTAACAGGACACTCATACCCTGGCGAAGATAGTACCAGGCGAGAGCCGCCAAAGTTCTGGTTTTACCCGTTCCTGGAGGTCCGATCAAACGGAGTATTTCGCAGAAGCGTCCACGCCAGAGAGCCTTCTGTTGGTCTTCATCAGGAGTGAATGTGCCAATTGACATTTGCGTCCTGCCTTTTCCAGTTTCCTCATCAATACCATCGATCAGCCCAAATGTTTTCGCTCCCATTTGTGCCGATGTTTCTCGTATGGACGTGATCGCGCTGAGCAGTTGCTGGAGGAGCCAACTGGTATCTTCATAGACCCAAAGAAAAGGTAGCGCCTGTGAAGGCACGGGAGCCTCGGTTGCCAGATGGAGCACTGCTCCGTCAGTTTCGATAACAATTCCCTCGATCACCCGTTCTGGATGATGAGGATCAATCTGAATTTTGACTCGCGTCTCATCTTGTGGCACCCAGGGCGTTTGTAAATGAAACGTATAACGATAGCTCTCGCCATGCTCGGAACGTAGCTCTCCATCTGTTGCCTGGTAGCGTATGCTGAATGCGTTGGCGTCCTCGATCGCTTCATGCAGTGCATCCTTCATGTGTTTCCTGATAGTGTCTAGTTGGGGGTGCAAATCGAACAAGGGAGGTAGTGATTGCACCATTCGCTCGTGCTCCCAAAAATGGAGGCGTTCTTCTCGCTCATAGGCACGGTTCCCACGGCGGCGCTCAGATTGTGATGCCATCGTCGTCTCTTTCTCTCGGAGGTGATCTTTCATCCTGGGTCATGCATAGTCCCTGTGACTATTGCCATTCTGAAGACATCTGGTACGACAACTTGCTCATACGATCAATGAGAACTACAAACGCCTGCACTATGCCGTCAAAGGAGTAACTTTTGACGGCATAGTGCACGTATTTGGATGGGTTACTGTTGTGTGCTGCGCTCCTGAAGCCATTGCTGAAGTTCCGTCGGTGAGATCCTGATGGCCCGCCCAAACTTATGGACGGGAAGTTTCTCTTTGTTGATGAGTTCATACACCTTGGTTCTTCCCAAATTGAGCATCGAAGTAACCTGAGCGATCGTCAGTAGCAATGTCGTCGGCGAGTATTCGTGAGATGGTTCCATCTGTGCGTATCCTTTCTCCTCTAAAAAATGGTGATTGCTCGTGTTGTCATTACATGCCTGATGCTGACCAGAAGGCGATCATCAGTGGTGTAGAGAGACACGCACGAGCATCATTACGCCAACAGCGTATCAAATCACCTGTGGGACTCCAGGAGTAGGCGAGCAGAGAGCATATGGGTAGCCGGGGGGTAGGGTGGGGTAGGTCGATGAGGCACTACAGTCGCACTTCTTTATCTCAGCAATAAAGGAGTCAGAAAGAGCCAAAAAAGCTTCAAAACCAGTTTCTTCTGGATGTGACACGCTCTATGTGGAAAAACAACAGAGAGAATCACTCCTGAAAGAAAAAGAAGATGAAGCCATCTCAACATACCACACCAACCGGAGGAGAAACGACCGTGCTTGATGTTGTGCGATGGGCACAAGAAGTAGCACAACTGCATGCACGAATTGCCCCTCGTTTTGCCCGACCGGAAC
>JALYTQ010000115.1 GCA_030854195.1 Chloroflexota bacterium | reverse complement strand
GCATTGATCTCGAACATGTGCGCAATACCGCCATCCAGCGCGGCTTGATTCGCCCGGATCAGCATCTCACCGAGACCGATGTGCTGAACCTCATCTTCCTCTCCGGCTTCTCGACCGCCGAGGTGTTGAGCGAGGAGAGCGGTCGCGGCGTTGGCCTGGATGTTGTGCGCGATAGCGTCTCACGCTTGCGAGGTACGCTCGTCGTTGACTCTACGCCCGGCTACGGCACTTCGTTTATTATGAAGTTCCCCACCAGCCTGGCAATTCAAAGCACGATGATGGTGCGTGTTGCTGGTCAGCAGTTTGCTATTCCCACTGTGATGGTGGAGTCCATTGGTCGCCTGGACAACTTCAAGCGCACAACTATCGCCGGGCAGCCTGCGGTGCTTGTACGCGGTGATGCCTACCCGCTGAGCACGCTGGCTCAGTATCTCTCGCTCCCAGCCAGTTTGATTGATGAGAGATCGCAGCTGCTATTGATCAATGCAAGCGGCTACCGGGTCGCTCTGATGGTAGACGAGATCAAGAGTAAGCAGGATATTGTGACGAAAAGTCTGGGGCCGCATCTGCGCCATGTGCATGGCATTGCGGGCGGTACAGTCCTGGGCAATGGTCGCGTTGTGCTTATTCTCGAATTGACGGAACTGCTCGCCCAGCGTCAGAGGATGGACCCGACGAATGCTGCCGCTCTCTCCGTGCGCCGCGATGGCAATGCCCAGTCCGCTGCTTCTGTCAGGCAGAGCATCGATGTCTCTACTGCCAGAGGGGATATGGCACCGACGCGCTCGCAATCAGCAACTTCTGCGCCTGAGCGTGGCAAACATGTGTTGATCGTCGACGATAGCCCCAGTGTGCGCCGCGTCGTTGGGAACATGTTGAAGCAGAATCAGTGGGAAGTTCAGATGGCGCGCGATGGCGTCGAGGCGCTGGAGATGATATCCTACGAGACGCCTGCCGCTGTGTTGCTTGATATCGAGATGCCGCGCATGGACGGCTACGAGTTGATTGCGACGATCCGCTCTCAGGAGCAATATCGCACGCTTCCGCTTATCGTGCTTACCTCTCGTGCGGCGTCGAAACATCAGCAGCGTGCTGTACAGCTTGGTGCCAACGATTATGTTGTGAAGCCGTATCAGGATGAGGAGTTGTTGAACAAGCTGAAAACGCTGGTCTACGGAGCACCAGTTCGTTAATCCCACCAGTAGGGATGGGGCTTGCCTCCATCCGGCTCGGAATCCGCGTGGTGGGAATAGGATGGAGGCAAGCCCCATCCCTACTGGCCGAGAGAAGAGGGTAGAGAACGTGGGTGTAGAACGCGCTGTAACGCGCTGGTATGTGTTACATCAGGTGCTCAGCGACGAGATTGAGCGCCTGGAGGCAAGCATTGCTCACTCCTCTCAAGAGGAGGATGCTGCCGAATCTAACGAGAGTCTGCACAAGCAATTGGGAGAGGCCCAGGAGCGCTTGCGCCTCCTGGGTCCCTGTCCCAGACCGATGATGGGCTAGGCCCGGTTATGACCGATAGCCTGCACGATCCGTTCCCCCATTTCCTGTGTTCCCAAAACCTCTTTACCCTCTTCGCGTAGATCTTCCGTGCGATAGCCCGCGTCGATGCATTGCTCCACCGCCGCCTCGATGGCCGCTGCCTCTTGTTGCAGACCAAGCGAGTAACGCAGTAACATCGCCGCCGAGAGAATCGCCGCGATAGGATTGGCCTTATTCTGTCCGGCGATATCCGGCGCTGACCCATGAATCGGCTCGTAGAGACCGAACAGCCCGTTGTCTGTGCGTCGCGTACCCAGGCTGGCTGAGGGCAGCATACCCATTGAACCGGCGAGCATCGAGGCTTCATCGGTGAGGATGTCGCCGAACATGTTCTCGGTCACAATAACATCGAAGCTGGCGGGCCGACGAATCAGGTGCATGGCACACGAGTCGACCAGGAGAGAGTCGAAGGCCACATCTGTATATTCGGCGGCTGCCCGCTCGGCCACCCGACGCCAGAGCCTTGACGAACTCAGCACATTGACCTTATCGACCGAGGTGACTTTTTTACGCCGATTCCGTGCAAGATCGAAGGCGGTACGCACAATGCGCTCGATCTCGTCTTCACTATAGATCAACGTATCGATCGCCTCTGCCCCTCGCGCCGTTTCGCGGATCTCGCTTGGCTTACCGAAATATAATCCACCCGTCAACTCGCGCACGACCAGCAGGTCCGTTCCCTGCAACACCTCCGGCTTGAGCGTCGAGGCGTTGAGCAGCGCCTGCATTGGCTTTACCGGGCGCAGATTTGCGTACAGTTCGAAGTCTTTGCGCAGTTGGAACAGTGCTTTCTCCGGTTTAACCTGATTTTTTCCTTGCTGGCCCGCTATGCCGCCGACTGCGCCAAAGAGGATCGCATCGCTCTGCCGACAGAGCTCCATTGTAGCATCCGAGATGGCGTCTCCCTCTTCCTCGATAGCCGCAAGGCCGACGAGCGCTTTATGGAATATAAATGTGTGTCCATACTGCTCGCTTATCGCCTGCAGGACGCGCGTAGCCTGTCCGGTCACTTCTGAACCGATGCCGTCGCCCGGCAGAACGGTGATGGTGTATGTGCCCAATTTGTTGCTCCTTTGCTTTGAAAAAAATAGAGATAGTGGGTCAAAGTGATAAGTATCTAATGCCTGATTTATCTTATCCCATACGTGGAAAGCTAACAAGAGGGGTGCAGTCCTATTGACTTTTGTATGCTACTATGCTAAATTGCTAATATACTAGCTTGTTAGTATGCTACTAGAAAGATTGAGCAATGAAAGAAGAAAAACAACAATTTAATGTCTACCTCACTCCTCGTACGGTTAAAGAAATAAAACATCGTTCCATTGATGAGCAGCTTTCTTTGTCTGATCTGGTCGAGAAAGTATTCACTGCGTATCTTGCACAAACAAGTGAAGCTTCTCATTTAGAGGTACAGACGCAGCAAACGCAAGAGAGCGCTGCCATAAAACTACAGCCAATGCTTCATGTTGATGATATGGAGAAAGCTCTGGAATTTTATAGCAAGCTTGGCGCGAGTGTCCTGAATGGAAGCCGCGATGGTGATTGGGCTTTACTGCGCTTTGGTACGACTGAACTTGGCTTGCTTGCTCATCCAGCGAATCCTGAGCAGAACGAAGGCCAGGTCGAACTCAATTTTGAGTATGCCGCTCCCTTGGAGGAACTAGAGAAAAAGTTGCGCGAGGTTGACGTGACTATTGTGCGTCCAGCCGGTGATGAAGGATTTGGCTCTCAACTCCAGCTTGAGAGCCCCGATGGCTTGTTGATAAAAATCAATCAGATTGATCCTGAGCTTTACCGTTAATAGCGTGTATGTGTTTCGCTCACCCCGGTAATGTATGAGGAATGCCGCCGGGTCAAAGCCTTGTCTGATCTCTTATAGCACGTTTTGCGCGGGCGTGCTATAATAGGGGCAGCAAGGTGGAGCGTAGCTATATCGCCCCTCCCGTCTCATATTTTTCATCCTGCAATAATTTCCAGATCAGGCAAATAGGTACGCTAAAGCATTGCATAGGAGCATTTTTTATGAGCAGTGAAATAAAAGAAAGTGGGACTTCGATTCCGTCGACACGCCGCAAGCCGGTGCCGATCGTTATGGCGTCCGGCCCCCAAGAGTATATCCCTGGCGATCAGGAAATGCCCGTTCAATTGACCAGTCTTGCTGATATGATTCAATGGGCGCAGAACTGGGCGCGCTCGAAATCTGTCTGGCCGCTGAGTTATGGCCTGGCCTGCTGCGCTATCGAGATGATGGCCTCCGCGCAGGCACACTACGACCTTTCCCGTTTCGGATCAGAGGTCTTCCGCTCCAGCCCACGCCAGGCGGACCTGATGATTGTGGCGGGCACCGTCTCAGTGAAGATGGGACCACGCCTGCGCCTACTCTGGGAGCAGATGCCAGAGCCGAAGTGGGTGCTCAGCATGGGTCAGTGTGCGAACTCTGGCGGCGAGTTCTATGACAGCTACTACACTGTCCAGGGCGTCGATACCATCGTCCCGGTCGACATCTATGTGCCCGGCTGTCCCCCACGTCCGGAGGCGCTGATCGAGGGCATTCTCAAATTGCGCGAAAAAATCCTGAAACAGGGTCTCAAGATCCGTGGTGAAAAGGAAATAGAGGAGTAATCGATGCGTGGTATCCTTGAAGGTATGGGTCTGACCTTTAGCCACCTCTTCCGGCCTAAAGTGACCAGGCTCTATCCCTATGAGAAGCCGAAGCTGCCCGCGCGCAGCCGAGGCTTGATTCAGTTGATCACCGAGGAGGGACTCAAGCGCGAGTTCAATCTCAAGTGCGAGTCCTGCCTGTTGTGCGAGAAGGCCTGTCCTCCACGCGCAATTACTATCGAGTACGAGCCGACGCATAGTTTCGTGCAGCGCAACTGGTTCAAGTCGTATATACGCGATGGTGCCGAGAAGTTTACGTCGCGCAAGATACCCACCGCTTCAGGCACGCCAAAGGCGGGCTTCCATGTGACGCGTATATCCGAATACGCCGTCAATTACCCTACGAAACACGTCGCTCCCTGTGTCGACATGCCTGTGAAGGACTATCTGGAACCCGAGATCGACTTGAGCAAGGTCGATGAACTGCTGGAAACATGGTCATACGAGGCGGGCGAGTTGCCTGCATTGCTGGATGTAGTTATGGACATCTATGGCTACCTTCCTCTCTCGGCGGCAAAACGCATAGTCCAGGCGCGCGGCGTCGATCTGAGCGATATCTTTGGCATCGCTACAATGAGTCCTAAGTTCAAACCCGCACCGCTCGCGAAAGGCATCAGGCGCGACGATCAGCCTGTGCGCGGATTGGCACCAGATACACGCGGCGCGTGGGGAAATATTAATCATGTGAGGCAGCCCAATGCCTGATTTTTCAAATTCGTATCGTCTCTTACGGCGGCAGGAAGATCCCGCTGTGCTCTCCCTTGCCGCGTATCGCGAAACTGGCGGCTATGCTGCCCTTGAGAAGGCCCTTCAGCAGGCACCCGACCAGATTATCGAGCAGGTTGTGGCGGCGAAGCTGCGTGGGCGCGGCGGCGCTGGTCGCCTCGCGGGCGAGAAATGGCGCATCGCCCGCCACCATGAAGACGATCAGAAATACATTATTTGCAACGCCTACGATGCCGATAACCGTTCACTTGTTGCGCGCACCTTGTTGGAGACCAATCCTCATCTGGTGATCGAAGGTATCATCCTGGCCGCTTACGCGATAGGTGCCTCAGAGGCATATCTGTTCGCTCGTAGTGGCTTCCGCGCGGGAATCGAGGCCGTTCAGGCGGCGCTGAGCGAGGCGCTGAACGCTCGCCTTGTTGGACGCGATATCCTGGGTACCGATTTTAGCTGCACGATCAATGTGCTCGGCGTCGATATCGGCTTTATGGGCGGCGAGGAGACGGTGCAGATGGCGCTGATTAAGGGCCGTCGCGGTATGCCGGAGCAGCGTCCGCCTTTCCCGGCTCAGTACGGTCTGTGGGATAAGCCGACCGTGACAAATAACGTGGAGACGCTTGCCAATGTGCCTCTGATCGTGCGCGAGGGCGCGGCAGCTTTCAGTAGCGTAGGGTCCACTGTGACCGGTGGCACCAAGCTGCTGACCGTGTATGACTACGCTCCTGAGAGCGAGCCGGTTGTAGTCGAGGTGCCCTTTGGGACTTCATTGCGCGATATCCTCGCTTCCGCTGGTCTGAGTCGTACTGAAGAAGAGGTTCGTGCTATCGTTGTAGGTGGAGCAGAGGGTGGGGCTTTGCCCGTATCCGCGCTCGATACACCCTACGATTTCGATCCGCTGGAAGACGCGGGCGCGATCGTGGGTTCCAGTATCATCGAATTGCTCCCCGCCAATACCTGCATGGTCGCCTGGTCGATGGAGCGTGCTCGCTATTTGAGCAAGGAGACATGTGGAAAGTGCGTGCCTTGCCGCCTGGGTGTGAAGCGCATGGAAGGTCTGCTCGAAGGCATCATCAGCGATCTTGGTGTGAACGCGGACCTGGATGTGTTGGACGAATTTTCAACGTATGTATCTAATGGCTCTCTCTGTGGCTTTGGCGTGCAGGCACCCAATTTTTTCAGAACGGCGAAACGCTATTGGCCCGATCACTTTACTATGCATATTCAAGAGCAACAGTGCCCGACAGGAACCTGTGTACCCGTACGGGCGCATCGTTTCGTAACGAAGCATGTCCTGCCGTAGTCGAATTTAGCAGCTCGCAAGAGGAACTCTAGATGGCAATATCAGTTCGAGATACATTTTCACCAGCCACCCAGGAGCCGCAAGCTCCAATGGTGCGTAACGATGTGGGACATCCCAGCTTTACGATCACTATTGACGGCAAGGTCATGGAAGCCTATCAAGGTCAGACCATCCTGAGCGTGGCGATCGATCACGGAATCAGTGATATCCCTAATCTATGTAACGACGAGAAGCTTGAGCCGACCTCGGCCTGTCGCATGTGCCTGGTGCATATCGAGGGCGTTGATCGGCCCCTGCCCTCCTGCAATACACCGGCCACCCCCGGCATTGTGGTGACGACGAATTCGGACGAGCTATTCCACATTCGCCGCACTAACCTGGAGATGATGCTCTCCGACCACAACGCGTACTGTCAGCCTCCCTGTCAGCTCGATTGCCCGACGCATATCGATATCCCTGGCTATCTGGAGCTGATCGCAAAGGGGTCGATGAAGGAGGCGACGCGCCTGGTCAAAGAGGTGCTGCCCTTCCCCTATATTCTGGGCCTGACCTGCCCGGCTCCCTGCCAGAAGGCCTGTCGCCGCGCGCTGGTCGAGGAAGAGATCGCCATTTGCCGTATGCATGGACATGCCGCCGAATACTCCCTGCTCGATCCACCTGTGCCCTACTTGAAAGATCCGCCGACGGACAAGAAGGTAGCAATCATAGGTGCCGGTCCCACGGGTCTGACCTGCGCGTACTACCTGGCGCTCAAGGGCCATTACTGTAAGGTCTTCGATCAGCAACCGCAGGCTGGTGGCATGCTGCGCTACGGTATCCCTGAGTATCGTCTACAAAAGGATATGATGGACCGCGAGCTCAGCCACGTCTGGGCACTGGGTGTAGATTTGCAGTGCAATGTCCGCTTAGGACGCGATTTCACCATTGACGATCTCTTTGCGCAAGGCTTCGATGCTGTTTACCTGGCTATCGGCTGCTGGACCAGTAACTCTTTGCACGTCGATGGCGAGGATGCCGATGGCGTTGTCAATGCGATCTCCTATCTCGGAGAAAAGGTTGAGGGCAAGCCCGTTCCTGTGCGTGAGAATGACGAGGTCATCGTTATCGGTGGTGGCTTCACCGCCTTCGACTGCACGCGTACGTCGCTGCGGCTGGGCGCGAAGGTCCATACGATGTATCGTCGCGGCGCGGCTGAGATCGGCGCGACGCTTGAGGAGCGCGAGGACGGCGAGGCTGAAGGTACCGATATGCAGTTCTACGTCAGCCAGACACGCATCATAACAAATGATGGCAAGGTGACGGGCGTCGAGTTCCAACGCAATAAGCTCGGTGAACCGGATGCCAGCGGTCGCCGTCGCCCGGTGCCGATTCCCGGCTCCGAGTTTACCGTGAACTGCAAGACAGTGATTCCAGCTATCGGCCAAGCGGTCGATACCCGCGTGCTCGATGAGAAGTCGGGCGTGAAGTGGACGAAGTGGAAGACGATCCAGACGAATCCGCATAACTATATGGCGGATCGCGTGGGCGTCTTTGCCGGTGGCGACTGCCAGATGGGCGCGAAGACGATCATCGAGGGCGTCAGTCAGGGCAAGCTGGGTGCGCGTTCGATTAATTCGTTCCTGCTGGGCGAGGATATGACCGAGACTGCGCGCCGCCTGGAACTGGAGGAGCGCAAGCCGGATCTCTTCGATATTGTTCCCTACAAGCCGGTCGAACCCAAGGTGAAGATGCCGATGCTGCCCTACGAGGAGCGCAAACGCAACTTCCGCCTGATCGAGATGGGCTACTTGCAAGAGCAGGCCGAGCGCGAGTCGGCTCGCTGTCTTCAGTGCGCCTGCCCTGCAGTGGGACAGTGCGACCTGCAGAGGTACAGCATCGAGCATGGTCTGGCCGATAACCGCTTCCATGATGGGGAGCCGACCGATTATCATGACTACTCCACGGACCTGTCGCACAGCTTCATTCTGCGCGATCCCAACAAGTGCATTAACTGCACTCAGTGCGTGCGTGTCTGCCATGATGTGATTGGCCCCGACTGCTACGGCATGTTCGGCAAGGGCTTCGACACTATCGTCTCGACGCCGTTCAACGTCAGCCTGCACGATACCGATTGTGTCTCCTGCGGTGCCTGCGTCCAGGTCTGCCCGACCGGCTCGCTGATGATGGCCGAACGCACTCTGACACGCTGGGCTTTTGCACTCGACCGCTGTATCTTCTGTGGCGACTGCGTCGAGGTCTGTCCTCACGGTGCTCTAGGTATCACGCCGAACTTCGAGCTCTCCTTCTTCAACCGCTTCGGCGAAGATGTCACGCTCGAAAAGAACGATCTGGCGCACGCGCCGGACTACCTGGTGCGCCAACGTCTGCCGCGTGGCAAGAAGGATCTGCCGGTGATGAGTCCGCTGGTCCGTCCGTTGCCCGCGCGTGGTATCCGCGAGTAGCTACAACATTTTCTAATGTGAGAACAAAAGACGCCTTGCTTTATTTCAGCAGGGCGTCTTTTATGTAGCGCTAATACGACACCAGCCCATGCCTGTTGGGCTTGCAATCGCGCCGCGCGTTGTGTACTATCAGAAAATACGGTATGTCTAAGACACGGTCGTCGCGTTTTTTTGAAAGGCAACTTCACGCATGAGACAGCAGCGCGTTCTGCGTTTTCCAGATGGCTTTTTGTGGGGTACGGCATCCTCATCGTATCAGAGTGAAGGGGGAAATACCAATAACCAGTGGTATCGATGGGAGCAACAGGGACATATTCTCAGTGGTGAGCAATGTGGTGATGCTTCCAATTGGTGGGAGATGGCGGAACAGGACTTTGAGCGGGCAGAACAGATGGAGAATAACGCGCTACGCCTTAGCCTCGAATGGAGCCGCATCGAACCATCCGAGGGCCATTGGGACACTACGGCCCTGGAACGCTACCGCGCCATGCTCGTAGATCTGCGTGAGCGCCATATGACGCCCGTGGTGACGTTGCATCATTTCACCGACCCACTCTGGTTCGCCGAGCGCGGCGGCTTTGCCCATGAGGACAACCTGCGCTTTTTTACACGTTACGTCTCCTATGTGGTGACGGCCTTGCGCGACCTGTGCAGCTTCTGGGTGACTATCAATGAGCCGAACGTCTACGCGATCCAGGGTTATCAATTGGGGGTCTTTCCACCCGGTGAGCAGGACCCGTTGCGTTCACTGCACGTTTTGCGCAACTTGATCGCGGGACACGTTGAGGCGTTTTATACTATTCGCGAGCTTCAGCCGCAGGCGCAGATCGGCTACTGTCTGCACTATCGTCTGCTTGATCCTGCCAGCCCCCTTTCTCCGCTCGATCGTAGCGTTGCGCGCTTGCAGGAGTCGCTCTTCAACTGGTCCGCCCTGCATGCCAGCGAGACTGGCCGCTTCACTTTTCCGTCCAATATGCTCCTGCCGGTCATTCCACGCGCTATCGGAGCCCGCGATTATCATGGCGTCAACTACTACACACGTGATCTTGTGCGCTTTGATCCTGCTACTCCGGCGGAGGTCTTTGGGCATCGCTTTGTGCGTCCCGGCGCTATCTCCAGCGATCCCGGCCTGGACGAGAGCTTTGGTGAGATCTATCCGGGTGGCCTCTATCGCATCTTGAAGACGGTCTACAAGCGCACGCGTGGCAACAAGCCGCTGTATATTACCGAGAACGGCGTGAGCGATGCCAGCGATAATCGTCGCCCACGCGCGCTTCTGGAGCACCTGGCGATGGCGCATCGCGCTCTTCGAGAGGGGATACCGTTGCGTGGCTATTTTCACTGGACGCTCGTCGACAATTTCGAGTGGAACAATGGCTGGTACGTGCGCTTCGGTCTGATCGAGCTCGATCCCCAGACGCAGCAGCGCATTCCCCGGCGCAGCGCCAGCATGTTCGGCGAGATCTGCCGCGCCAATGCGATCACCGAGGCGATCGTCGACCGCTACGCACCCGAAGCCGCCGATACGATCTTTGGGCCAGCGTCGAACTCAAGCTCGCGCACGCTGCCTGTCTAGCACTCAAGCGCGAGCTTCACCGGTCTAGAAATGCGCGGATATAGGGGGAATTTTGCGTGCCATAGGCCAATGATCCCAATGGTGCCGCTGGCAGCTGCTCCTGTTGGCGCATAGTTTCTGCCAGCAAGTCTTCGCTCTGGAAGCGCGCCAGGTCGGCGAGCGCGGCGCGAAAGACCGCCGCCGTCATCTGGGGCGCGCGATCGCTCATAATGCGTGCCCAGGCCTCGCCTAGCCACAGGCTTACACGTATGCGTTCGCGCCTCGCCTCCGTCCTCTGCCCTTCATCCTCGCCCTCCGTAACCCAGGGTCGCCAGATGCGCCACGCTCGCTTGAAGTTGACCAGCCCGGAGCCGGGACGCTCCTTGACCATCTGAAAAACGCCCGCCGCGAACTCCAGCCAGCCCCACGCCCGCGCCTCCACGAACGTTCGTGTTGCGAACGGCGCATCATTCTCTTCTTGATAGTGTCCCACAATCGACAAATCGCCACTGAGATGCTTCAATACGTTGCGCGTGAGGAGCAGCAGTTCCTGGGCATGAACGCGCTCGCCCGTTAGACACGCCTGGAACGCCTCCTGAGCGTATGTGCATGCCTCCTCGTATGTGTGTTTTTCTGCGTTGAGCATGGTTTCCCGCCTCTAGTATTCTCGGTTATGTCGTCTAAGTACTGAGCCAACCTACAGGATAAAAAAGTGTTGCTCTGCAAGATATTATATCTTGTTTCTTCACCTCTGTTTCAAGTGCACTCGTAGCTCCTCTAAAAGCGCGCAGCACGCGAAGTCAGGTGGTATGATAAATGGAAGTGGAGCATAACCTACTTCTTGATTGAAGATCCAATTGGGAGGGCAAGATGGCACAAGTACCTATCTCACTGCTAGAAATAGACGAAGTGAAGATCACAACCATCATGGATAATAGCTTTGACTTGCTTATGACCAGTACAAGCGTTGCTCACCGTGTCAAACTAGGATCTCATCCCTTCGAGCGCCAACTTCCCATTGCAGAACATGGGTTTTCCGTACTTATCAACGCGCGACGAGGTGAGAAGCGTGGCACCATCTTGTTCGATACAGGGCTCAACCCTAGAAACATCTTATACAACTTAGATGCACTAGAAATAGATGCGGCAGACATACAAGCAATGGTCCTCAGTCACGGACATGCCGACCATGCAATGGGCCTGCCTGGCTTTATACAGCGCCTGGGAAGCCGCAATATGCCACTTATTCTCCATCCCGACGCCTATCTTGAGCGCAAACTCATCCTGCCGAATGGTGACGAATCCTATCTTCCACCTCCTCGCAAATCTGACCTGTTACGTGAACACATCCAAGTCATTGAAGAGGTGGGACCTTCTATGCTTGTGGAGGATATGGTGCTGATTTCTGGTGAAGTTGCGCGTACAACAAACTTCGAGAAAGGTTTTGCCGTCCATTATGCAAAACACGACCATGAATGGGGGCCAGACCCACTTATCCACGACGATCAATGCGCCATTTTGCATGTGCGTAATAAAGGTCTTGTGGTTGTCACAGGCTGTGGACATTCTGGTATTATTAACATTATCCGTAACGCACAGGTACTTACTTGCATACAAGATATTTATGCTGTGATCGGCGGTTTTCACCTGACAGGGGCTTTATTCGACCCAATCATTCCCGCAACTATTGCAGCACTACAGCAGATGAAGCCGCAGTACCTTGTGCCAGGTCATTGTACCGGATGGTCGGCTACTCACCAGATTGCTCGTGCAATGCCAAACGCTTTTATTGCAAACAGTGTTGGTACAACATATTACCTGTAGGGACTACTTGAATGAACTTAATCCTGTTCTCGACCGCTTTTAAATCTTCCTGAATGGCAAGGCGAGACGGCTTGTCACAGCTACGCAGAACGTGTTAAACTCTTACTAAGAGAACGCTGCGCCCTGGTGCGCGGGCAACTCTCTATTTATTCCACATGACGAGGCTGGAAAATAAATGGAAAAATCAACATTAGTCTCTGAAATGCAAAAGTTTCAATTTGGCGAGAAGATATTTTGCTCCGATGGCGAAGATGGGGTACTTACCCACGTCGGCTTTGATCCTACCACCCGTCGCATAACCCATATCGGCGCAAGGCCGGGCCGACTTTTTAGCAAAACGGTCTACCTGCCATACACAACAGTCGTTGACGCAAACGGGGCTGGCATTACCCTGAACATCACCAGCGACCAACTGAGTACCGCTGCTAAGTCAGAACCGGGCGGCGTCCTGTATGATGCAAAAAGCGCCGTGCAAAGGGCTGACGCTAGCGCGAAAGGACAGTTGCACCTTATCGCCGTTTACCCCACGAGCGGTGAGCTTGCCTATTGCGTGGCGCACAATCTTCGAACGGGACAGAGCACCCTGATTCAGCAGCAGTACGTGACGAAGCTGGAGGCGGGCCGCATCGTCGTCACCATTCCCGAAGCGACCTTCCAGACGTTGCCGCCCTATCGTTCGGACGCGGAGTTGCAGCAGGAGGTTGAGAATATCCTCTTTGATCTCACACCCCTGCATGTTGATTTCAAAGGGATGACGGTGCGCGTACTGGATGGCGTGCTTTACCTTGATGGCAATAGCTCCAGTTCCTTGCGTAGTGACATTGTCTATGATCAGGTGCTGGGCGTGGCCGGCCTGCTGGAGATCAAAAATCGCCTGGTCAGTGATGATAGACTGGCAAGCGACCTGGCAATGACCCTCTCGCGAGATCCGCGCACCGCTGAGCAGGCGATTGGCGTGTATCCGCGTCTGGGCGAGGTACGTCTGAGCGGCGCTGTGCATACCGCCGAGCAGCGCGCCGCCGCTGTAGAGATCGCGCGCGCCTTCCCCGGCGTACGCTCCGTTATCAATGATCTGCTCGTCGATCCCAAAGCCGGTATGCTCCACGTGATGTCTTCAGCAGAGGGCGGCGAGGCGGAAGACAAGGTTCCCGGAAAATACATCAGACACACAAAATAGCCTTCGTAGAGGGACTTAGATCAATCCCTCTACCTCTTTTCTCATAATATAGGCCGCTTCCTCATTACTATTGTCCCACATTTTTGATTATTGCCGCCAGCTACCGTTACATATAGAGAAGGTAGCACACGCTATTCTGTGCCGTTTTTGCATACTCTTGAAGAATAAGTGGGAGAAGGATTCTCTTTTTCACAAGAACGTGCGAAACATTTGAAATTATTCTAAAATAATGTTGACAAAAAGCAAATAGCATGCTATTGTGAAGGTACTGTTCGTGCGGCAGTAGGAAGGACAAATGTAAAGCCATGCGCAAAGAGGAGGGATATGGACGGTCTTGAAAAGCTCCGCGCTCTAGATCGCGAGTTGCTTATACCCATTGACGGTGATCTCGCGCCTCATCAGGTGATACGCCATGTGCGCGTGATGCGCAACGAGGTTGTGTCTTATGCTTTAAGAGAGCTCTGGCATGAATTAGAGTTCGATGGCGAGCCATTGATCTTCGACTCTCCGTCGCATGGTCGTATGTATACGGAACAGCATCCCGCCTTGCTCGACCAGCTCATTGCGCGTGGCAAGCGCCAGAAGCGCACTCCTTCCGGCCAGCTTGCCAGCTGGCGGCGGCAGGAGGCACCGCGCAATGCGCAAGGTATTGCCTCGGTGCCTTCAGGAATGTCTCTTCTGATGCCCGATATGCAGCGCCACGCCGAGGCTGGTAGCCGTAACGTGGTAGCGGGAACTCCTTATGGTTGGCTCAGCTACACCTTTACGGCAGGCTGGTCCGCCCTGGCGGTCTACTTTTATGACGATAACGATAACGATAGTGGACCGATGGTGATGGCGGCGGTGCCACCTGGACGCCAGGACGAATGGCTGGCGTTCCTGGATCTGCTGGATAAGATCCGCAATAGCATTGCGCGCCGCGAGCGCCGTGGTCACATAGAGATCATCGGTGGCGATGACGATCTGGTAGAGGTGATCAAGCGCACTACTATGGAGGATGTGCTGCTGCCTGAGGAGACGCTGGCGCAGGTCGCTGCGCAACGCCGGATCTTCTCAGCACAGATGCTAAGCCGCTATGCCTCATTGCACGT
>JALYTQ010000114.1 GCA_030854195.1 Chloroflexota bacterium | reverse complement strand
GTCGTGGTGCGCGCCTTACGCAGTGTATCTGCCTGTGCTTTGCCGCGTCCCTCGGCCATCGCCTCCGCGAAGTTGGCGAAGAGTACCGTAAACCAGAGCCAGATCGCCACGGCCAGCACAAAGATCGTCTCGGCTGTCAACTGCTCGCGTGTGAAAGCACGGGACGGCGCGGTGAAGAGTAGGCGCACGAATTCGAGCGTCGTAATCACGCTGCCAACCTCCACTACGAACATCACCGGATTTCTGAGCTGGACGCGTGGGTCCAGCTTCTGAAACGAATCTCTGATCGCACGCCGGATGATCTTTCCGTCGAAGATGGAGGTACCACCCTTGCGGCGCGTCTTCCATTCTTTTGTTTCGAGTGTATCACTACTCGTTTGAATATTTGTGCTCATCTTAGAACGTCTTTCCTGCATGCAGCAACAGGTGCTCAACGATCGGACCAAGCGAGTAGGCCGGGAAGTACGTCAGCGCACCGACAATCAGAATTACCCCGATCAGCAAGGCGACGAAGAGCGGACCCCGCGTTGGAAAAGTTCCCAGGCCCGCCGGAACGACGCGCTTCTGCACCAGGGAGCCGCCGAAGGCCAGAACCGGGATCAGGAAGGCGAAGCGTCCGATCAGCATGGCGATACCCAACGTCCAGTTATAGTAAGGCGTGTTGCCGCTCAGTCCCGCGAAGGCCGAGCCGTTGTTGCCGTTTGTAGATGTATAGGCATACAGGATCTCCGAAAGTCCGTGGGGACCGGCATTGGTGAGCTGACTGACGCCCATTGGGAGCACCGAGGCGGCGGCGGAGAAGCCCAGAATCGAAGCGGGCAGGATCAGCAGCGCGAGGGCCGCCATCATGATCTCTTTGCGCTCGATCTTCTTGCCCAGGTATTCCGGCGTACGCCCGACCATCAGGCCAGCGATGAAGACCGCGATAATCACAAACATCAGCATGCCGTAGAGACCGGAGCCCACGCCGCCGAAGACAATCTCGCCCAGCGCGATATCCGTCAGGGGCACGAGACCGCCCAGAGGAGTATAGCTGTCGTGCATGCTGTTCACCGCTCCACACGAGGTATCGGTCGTCACCGTCGCGAAGAGCGCCGAGTCCGAGATGCCGAAGCGCACCTCCTTCCCTTCCATATTCCCTCCCGCCTGCGTACTCGTCACCTGCTGGTTCACTGCAGCGGGAAAGAGGACATTGCCTGCCTGCTCTGATGGCATACAGACTGCCACGCCGATGAGGAAGAGGATAAGAGAAGCGATCCACAGCACCCAGCCCTGCCTCGTATCGCTGACCATTTTGCCGAACATGTAGAAAAGGCTAGCCGGAATGGCGAAGATCGAGACCATGATGAGCAGGTTAGTAAACGCGTTCGGATTCTCATAAGGATGAGCGGCGTTCGCGTTGAAGGGTCCACCACCGTTCGTGCCGAAGTTCTTGATAAACTCCTGCGAGGCGAAGGGTCCCTGCGCAATGATCTGTTGACCACCGTTGAGCGTGTGAACCACCGTGTAGGTGTTGAAGTTCTGCACCACGCCCTGCGAGACCAGGACCAGCGCGCCTATGATCGAGATCGGCAGCAGGACGTAGAGCATACAGCGCGTCATATCCACCCAGAAGTTGCCCAGGTGTTGCGCGCTGCGGCGGGCGAGTCCGCGCACCAGCGCAACCGCTAATACGATACCAGTAGCTGCTGAGGCAAAGTTGTGAAAGGCCAATCCCACCATCTGCGTGAGGTAGCTCATCGTCTGCTCACCGACGTAGTTCTGCCAGTTCGTGTTGGTCGTGAAGGACGCCGCCGTGTTAAAGGCGAGACCTGGCTCTACTCCTCCGAAGCCCTGCGGATTGAGCGGCAGCGCTCCCTGCAGGCGTTCAATGAGATACGTGAGGAGCATGCCCGCCACGCTGAAGAGCAGCATCGCGATGACGTACTCCCACCACCTATCCTCTTGCTCGGGATTGACTCTGCTCACCCGATAAAACAGGCGCTCCACGGGAACGAGCACGGGCGATAGCCAGGTGCGCTCCCCTTGAAAAACCTTCGTCATATACAGGCCCAGTGGCTTCGTGAGCAGCGCAATGATGACCACGAAAACCAGAACCTGCAAGACTCCATTGAATGTTATCGACATAAATTCTACCTCATCCAGCAGTTAGAAGCGCTCAGGTGCAAGGAGCGCGATTACCAGATAAATCGTCACAAGTAGCGTCACGATACCAACCAGAATGTACTCAAGCGGAGTATTCATACTCTTCTCCTAGCAACCTTTCATAACTTCTCACAGCCAATGCTGAAGGCGATGAGAACGGCGAACGCGACGACAATAACTACAACTACCAACAGGTCATACAGAAGACCAGGCATAAGTTCCTCCTTGCGAAAGAATAGAGCAGCGGCTACTGGGCCTTTGCTGCCCGGCGCTGTGCCGCCTCAGCCGCCAGGCGCAAGAGAGCCTCCATGGGAAAGGGCTTGGGCAGGTACGCCATGGGATGAAATTCGGCCAGGCGGCGTGGGCTGACGCGCACAGCTGAGAGCACCACGACCGGGAGTGTATCGAGCGCGCCATCGATTGTCTGTGGATGAATGGAGCCTTCGCGCAGCGCCGTGCGCAGGACATCCCATCCCGTCTGATCGGGCAGATTGATATCCAGGAAGATCAGATCGAAGGTCGTTGCGCGCAGGTGCGCCAGCGCGCTTTCCGCATCGGGGGCGATACTCACGTCATACTCACGCGCCTGTAGGTTACGTGCCAGCAGATCGCACAGGACTTCATCGTCTTCCACTAACAAGATGCGTGCTCCAGGCATGCGCGTATTTCCTTCCTGCTCTTAGACATCACAGCAAGCAGCTACGTAACGCACTTTTTGTCGTAGGAAGCATCGTCACTTCTCTGTGAGTGAAAGCCGAAGCTTCTTATTATCCTGCTGTCTCAGTATAGCGGAGGCACGAAACAAAAAGTCGTACATACGATAGTCGCTAGTTGTGGGGATCTGTTTTATCCCATCGGAAGTAATATAGCTCGAAACAAGTCAATAGGCGCTCAAACCTTTTGCTGCTTTGCTCAGAATATACTCAAGATTATGGTGGGGACAGGAGAAGGGTATAGGCGGGCGGGCTTAAAGTGCGTAAACGCTGTAGCCCGCCTGTACCTCTGCTTCTTGCTGCTTTTCGGCAAGGGTTGCGTAGAAGCCGCGTCGACCATAGTGCAGGAATTGAAGGGTCTCTTTCAGCCCCTGTTTGGAGAGGGAGTCGCCAGCCGCGAATTGGCTAAACGGCGTGCAGGGAGCAGCAACCTCAATTTCGGCCAGCAGGATGAGCTGGTCCGAAGCGACTTTGATCGCCACACCCTCGGCCAACTCGTCGAGCCGAAACTCGTAACCCACGTCCTCGATCAGGATGCTTTCGCCCGCGATCCCATCTTGCAGGTGAGGACCGAAGCGGGTGCGCATGCTTTGATAATGGGTGGTGAAGCCAAGCGAGATACCGTTCTCGCCGCGATAGCGTGACGCTGGATGATCGGCGTGATGGACATCGATAATGCGCTCACCGTCGGCAGTGATTCCGATAGCGCCGCGCTTCGTCAGCAGCAGACGACTGACCACCAGCAGTGGCGACGGATCATAATATTGTTGTGAGCGCTCGCCAGCTTTGAGCGAAGAGCGCTGTATCTGTACCTGTTTGACGCGACCGATCAGATGCATAGATGTTCCCTGTTATGATCTTGCAGATATGCTATCTGCCAACAACGTTACGTAACTGTTGTACCACATCCTCCAACTGTGATGCTGCGTCGGTGGCGGAGGTCGCGCCTGCCGCGAGCTGCTCAGTCACCTGGGTCGCGACCTTGAGCGCCGTTGCGAGCTTCTGGTTGCTGCTGCTCTGGTGATTGGCCGCCTCCTCAATGTAGCGCGAGGCCGTCACGATCTGCTCCAGCCCTTTGCGAGTTGCGCGTGGGTCCATATGTTGCCAGCGATGCACAAGCTCCGTCCCGACCTCATTGAGCTGATGTGCCGCAACCTTTGTGGCATCGGTATAGTACTGGACCGATTGCAGGCCGACCTGCGAAGAATCGACGACCCACATCTGTTCCGACGCGGCGTCGCGCTGGCGCTCCGCCAACGAACTGAGCGCCACACTATTGCTACGTAGATTCTCCACCGAACGCAGAATCGGACGCGTGATGCCCTGGCCCACAATCAGGCCGAGCAGCGCGACCAGGGTAGACATACCGAAGGCGACCAGCAGCGTCACGAGCAGTTGCTGATCCGCGACCGCCGTCACCGTATTGAGCGGGCTGAGCACGAAGTAGTGCCAGGGGACGACCGTCGTTGGATTGCCCACGGCCTGGAACGTCTCTGCCTGCCCGGTTGGCTGTAACTGGAAGGTGCTGCTTGTCGCTTGCAGTTTGTTCGCCAGGGTGTTATCGGCTTGCAGCGGAACAGGAGCGTGGCTGCCGAAGCGCTCTTCCAGGCTGATCTGCTGCTGCACAGCGGCTGGGAGAGGCTGGACGCTTGTAAAGAGCTGCTGACTATTGATATCGGCGATGCGTACGCCGTTTTGGTCGAGGATAAACGCGTAGCTGTTGGCACCATTGTTGCCCTTATCGCCCGCAACAATATTCCAGATGTAGTCAAGATTGAGCGTCGCGCGCAAGAAGCCGAGCAGGGCAGGTTTCTGCTGCACCGTACCCGGTATCTGCGGAGTCGCGATCGGCGCGTAGATATCGACTGATGCTTTCTTCGTCTGAGGCGAGTAGTAGACGGGCGAGATAAAGTTTTTGCCGGAGATGACGGCCTGGAAATCCTGGCGCGGGACGAGGAACTGACCGTGCGCTTGAGGGGGTGTTGGATAGGACAGGCGCAACTGCCCCTTCGGATCGAAGAGCGCCCAGGTGGTATAGTTTTTATCGCGGAAGGTGCCCGCGCTGAGTCCATACTGCGCGTGGGTAGCGAGCGCCTGGTAATTGGTCGCATCCGTTGGCGCGGCCAGAAACTCCTGTACCGAAGGCACCTGGGTAATGGTCAATGTATCGAGGAGGCGTTCATGGAGATAGGTATCGATCAACTGCACGCGCGTTTTGGCGTCGCTCTGCATCACATTATTGGCCTTCGCGATCAATTGAGGGCGCATCTGCCATTCGCTGAAGCCCAGCGTGATGAGGAGAGGCACGATAGCCGCGACCACGAGCGCGACCGAGACCTTCACCGCGAGCGAGAGCCGCTGCCGTTGAGCAGTTGAAACATCTTGTTGCGACATACGAGATAACCGTCCTTGCCAGAATATGCTCTAGTGCTGCCAGATCAGTCCTGGAAGCAGCCTATTGAATAATGCCGATGCTTCTTAAATCGTGAAGCAGCTTATGAACTTCTTCTAGTGGGCGTCCAGTCAGACGCATCAGTTCTGTAATGGACCGCTGTCCATCAACGAGTAAGAATAGATGCCGATGCGAGCGTGAGAGGCCCGCTTGTTCAAGCAAGTAAAAGCCTTTTTCCGTTGGGCAGGTACGATATGGGCTTGTGTGTGCAGCTGGTGGTATTGGTTGCATCCCGCCGGTGTCCTGTCGTGTGGCGGGGGAAGCTGCTGGCACGCGTGGCTGAGTATCCCTCGATGAGCGAGCGCCTTCAGGACCAGGAAGTGAAGGGAGCGGCCCTGTATTGAGGGGGCGCGTTACTTTGCCCGTCGTTTCCGCTACGAATAAAAAGCGGCAATTGGTCCACGTGCTTAACCAGCTCAGCGCCTCCTGTCTTTGCAGATTGCCCGCGTATGCCTGTACAACCTGCCCATTATCAAAAACGATCTCGCCCTCTTCCTGCTTCTGATTTGTGCCACGTTCAACCACCAGGTGTCCTGTTTTCTTCCCAAGTTGCAGGACCTGGATCACGTTGAGCAAGCGATCTGTGGTTGTGCCGCGTCTCTGTAGCATGAACATGCAACCCCGCCTTTTGACGAGTTATTTTTCTGGTGATGAGATACGTAGGACAAACTTCTTATTCTTACTAAACATATCGACAGTGAAGGATTATACAAGCACGACATTAAGCATAACATATCCTGCAAGGGTAGAAAAAATCCTTCATCTTATTCCCCCGATTCTCCTATCTTTATTTTACAGGAACGGGGACTTTCGGATAATATCCGTTGCTCACATGTGACTTTTGTGCTTGCTATAGGGCATCATTAGTAAGCAAGCGCTTATGTTGGTGCAAGAGCTTATACTGGAAATGAACGCACAAAGGTACCGATCTCTGGCAGAAAATTAGCGAATCGTGCGATAATGGATGGAAAATATAAGAAGTAGCTTTGAAAAACTGAAATAACGCTTGTAGACAGAGTAGTGAAATGTTATACTTCTTAAATGCGTTGGGCTGTGCCTAGTATTTGGAAGCAGGGAGCAATTGTTGATGGAGTCTCGAAACCTCTCTCAGCCGATGGGGTCGTCACACGGTATGAGAGGCCAGGCTGACAGCGCCCCTCCACCTGAGCAGCTTTCGATTAATGAGCTTGCTCGTTGTTGCTCGGAAGAGACCAATAAATTCCTCAAGCAGAACGTCTCCAATGATCGTTACTGCCTGGAACTGTTTCGTCGCGCCATAATCAGGCGCGATGATGACGCCTGGTCGAGTATTTACCAGCAGTACGCGCCGCTTGTGCTGACGTGGGTCACGCAGCATCAGAGCGCGGCCCCGCTGCTGGGGCAGGATGGGAGTGCTCCACTGGTAAACGCCGCGTTCGCCAAGTTCTCGCAGGCATTGACGCCCGCCAAGATGGGCAACTTCGAAACGCTGGCGGCTATATTGAAGTACTTAAAGATGTGTGTCCATAGTGTGGTTGCCGACGAGGTGCGCTCGCGACAATCGCGTCAATACGAAGAAACGCTTGACACGATCGAGCATGAGCCAGCCAGCGATGATCCCGCCGATGATGTCGTCTCGAACATCTCCGCGCAGGGATTGTGGCAGGTAATTCAGGAAGAGCTCAACGGTGAAGACGAGCGCATTCTCATCTACCTGGCCTACGTTCAGGGCATGAAGCCCAACGAGATCTGTAGCCAGCATCGTCGACTCTTTCCTACCGTAGATGATGTCTACCGCATCAAGCGCAATGTGCTTGAGCGTTTGCGTCGCAATCGGCGTTTGCAGATGATGGTCCGCAACCAGTATCCCTGATGCCTTTTTGTGGCATCTTATGCAAAAAATAAAAAAATATGGCGCGAGTGCTAAAATAAGAGCAAAGACCGTTTATTAGGGTGAAGTCAATAAAAGAATGTCTGGTAGTGCGCAGACGCCTGCCAGTGTTGGGGAATGCTGGCGGCATACTGCAATGACTACTTCTGTAATTTAGGGGAAACGCTCATGGAGTGCAGTGAACCGGGTGCTATTCGTGATGAGGAATTAGTTGCCTATCTTGCGGGTGAAAGGGTGCGACCAACTGTTGTGCAGCATCTTGCTCACTGTCAGCGTTGCGCGTCGCAACTAGCGACCTACCGCCGAATGGACCTTCAGCTACTTAGCAATCTCTATCGGTGGGATTGTCCACCGAACCAGCTACTTGGTGAATATCAAATGGGGTTGCTTGGTGCTGGGCAGGCGCTAGCGGTAACAAACCACCTGCGCATGTGCATGCTCTGTGCCGCCGAAGTGGCATCCGTCGCGCAGTTTCTTGCCAACGATCCTATGCTCGCCGAACCGATATTCGTAGCACCAGTGGCGGCGCGCCATGCTGTCAGGAACAACCACCGACCCGTGCAGGATGCACGGAGCACGTTGCAGCAATTGCGCGAACGCTCAATGGCGGGTACGCGTCGCATTGCCGCGATGCTGCTGCCACAACAGCCTCGCCTTGCCTACCAGCGCGATGCCTCCGCGCAGACGTCGCTGTGGCCGCGCAACTACGCCGCCGAAGACGTGAACGTCTCAGTGCAGGTCGAACGCGGCCCCGGTCGCAAGGATGGGCTGCAATTGATCGGCTTCGTCACGCGTGAAGGGATGCCGTTGGAGGCGCTGCAGGGAACGCCAGTGCAGCTCTCAGCACCATCTGGCTCAGGCGAAGCGACCTATATTCAGACTATCGACGAGCTGGGCAACTTCGTCTTCCCGGCGCTCTCGCCCGCGACGTACATTCTGGAACTGCACCTGCCCGAAGGCGTTGTCGTGATCGAGCCGCTTCCTGTCACACTTTCTGAGTAACGCTGGCCCCCCTGGCGTTACTCTTCCTTTTTGTCTTATGAGCAATAGCATGAGCGCAGTCCATATCACCATGTGCTAAAATCACTATAGATAAATAGATAGAATTTATTCGTGAAGAAATGCTAAAACATGACGCCCCAGGACCTCGTTAAGACGCTCTTAAATGTACATGAAGAACAGGCGCGACAGTTACTACAGGCGCACGTCCCCATCTTCAGCGATACCGCTCTCGATCGTCTGGTGTACCTCGTTAAGAAGGAAGCGGACCGCTGCTGGAACACGAACGCCCTGCTCTCCTATACACTCTCCGGCTATCTGCTGTTCATCGGTACGCAGGCGCAGAACGAGTATTATCACGCTCTGGGCTTGATGGCGCGTGGCGACGCGCTGCGGCGGCTGGACCGCGACCAGGAGGCGCTGCCCTTTTTTGACGCGGCGGGCGAAGAGTTTCTCGCTATGGATGACGAGGTGGGCTGGGCGCGCACGCGCATCGGACGCATGAGCGCCTGCCTGCACCTGAACCGCACTACCGAAGCGCTCAAGGACGCATCAGCCGCGCACGAGATCTTTATGCGTCACGGAAAACTTCTGCGCGCCGGACAGATCGACGTGAACGCTGCTATTATCAACTATGAGCTGGGCCAGCACGATCAGGCGTTGCGCCTCTTCGATCGCGCCATCGAGACGTATCTACAATTGGGCGAGGGCATCGACCTGCACATCGCGCGCGCGCGCGGCAACAAGGCGCTCGCTCTGGCCGCCCAGGGTCGTTTCCGCGAGGCCGCCGCGCTCCACGAGCAGGCCCGTACCACCTTCGCCGCCCACGGTGAGCGCGAAGAAATCTCCGTCGCCCGCGAAGAATTGAATATCGCGGATATCTACGCCGCGCAGGGCCACTACAGCCAGGCACTCTTGCTCTACAATCAGAGTCGTGCGCTCTTCCAACGACATCCCATGGAGTTCGCCGCCGCCGAGGTCGCGCAGCAGATGTGCTTGTGCCTGGTGCGCCTCAACCGCGCCCGCGAGGCATACGAGCTGGCGGGCGAGACGGTGAACTTCTTCCGCGCCTCGCCCGTCGTGCAGCGGCACAACCTGGCCCGTTCCCTGATGCATCAAGCGGCGGCTGCGACGATGCTTGACAATTTTGGCGAGGCGGATGAGATGTTGCGCGAGGCAAGTGATCTGCTGGAAGAAGGCGGCTTTGTGCGCCTCGCCGCGTTCGCACGCCTGCGTCGGGCCGAGCTTTACTTCGCCGATAAGCAGTTGGAGGCGGCTGCACGCGAGGCGCAGCATGTCGCCGATGCCTTTGCGGACCAGGAAGACCTGCCGCAACTGGCACGCGCGACGCTTTTGCAGGCGCGTATCGCCGATGCTATGGGGCGCGCCGAGGTCGCGCAGGACCTGTGCGACCAGGCGCTGGATATCGCGCGGGCACAGGGCTTGCTCGACCTGAAATATATGTGCGACGATCTCCTGGGGCAGCTCGCGGAGCAGCGTGGCGCTCTTGACGAGGCGACGCGGTTCTACGATAGCGCCGTGCAGTGCATCGACGAGGTGCAGAGTCGTCTGGTGCTGGATGAACGTACCAGCTTCCTTGAGGACAAGGGTGGCATCTATCAGCACGCCGTAGCGCTGGCGATGAAGCGAGGCAACCGCGATCAGGCGCTGATCTATGTCGAGAAGGCGAAGTCGCGTGTGCTGGGCGATTATCTGCGCAACAATATCGATATCCGTTTACGCGCGGGCGACAAGGCTGGTGAGGCGATTCTCGAAGATCTCTCTCGCTTGCGCGAAGAACAGGCATGGTTCAGCTCGATTGTCTATGAGAGCGACGAGTCCAACCTGAGCGATACGGCGGTGATGCGCATTCGCGCTATCGGACCCACGCGGGCGCGCAGCGAGATGCAGAGCCGCGAGCGCCGCATCGAACAGCTATTGGAACAGATGCAGTTGCGTTCCGCTGGCGACCTGGTTGCTCGTCCGCGTCCCAACTGGACGAACAGCATCGTGACCTCGCTCTGGCCGAAGCTGGAGTCCGACACTGTGATGCTAGAATATTATCTCGCGGATCAGGACCTCTATATCTTTCAGCTTACACGTAGCGGCGTGGAGGTTCAGGTGGTGCCGCAGGCGGTTCCCAGACTGGATCGGCTGATGGTCCTGTGGCGTGCCAATCTAGATCTGGCGGCCCAGGCTTCTGGCATGCTTGAGCGGGCGCAGTCCTTTTCAGGTCTCCAGGAGAACTGCCTGGGGCTGTTGCAACGTCTGTACGATCTGCTGCTGCGTCCAGTGAGCGACGCGCTCAACGCCTGCGCGCATCTGATCGTCGTCCCGTATGGCATGCTGCACTACCTGCCCTTCCACTGTCTCTTCGATGGCGTGCAGTTTGTCGTCGAGCGCCTCAACGTCTCCTACCTGCCAGCGGCGGCCCTGCTTGATATCTGCCGCCAGCGCGGACAACGCATCCAGGCGCGTGGCGTGCGTTTGCAGGACGCGCTCGTCATGGGCCTTTCAGATAACGGACGCCTACAATACGCCGTGCAGGAGGCCGAGGTGGTCGCGCACCAACTGGGAACGACCCCCGTGCTCAACGAAGCCGCCAGCGCGGCGGTTCTGTGGAGCGCGGGCGAGCAGAGTCCCATCGTGCATATAGCCGCGCATGGACTCTTCAGGCTCGACGCGCCCAACTTCTCGCACATCAAGCTCGCCGATCGCCAGCTCAGCGCTATCGAAGTCTTCAACCTGAACCTCTCGTCCTGCTCGCTGGTAACATTGAGCGCGTGTGAGACGGGGCGCGCCGTTGTGGGTGGCGTCGACGAAGTGATCGGCCTCGGGCGCGGCTTTCTCTACGCCGGTGCCGCCTCGCTCCTCCCGACGCTATGGAAGGTCGACGATGCCAGCAGCGCCGAACTGATGGAGATGTTCTATCAGGGACTGCTGAGCGGGTATGGGAAAGCCGCCGCTCTGGCCGCTGCCCAGCGCGCCTTCATCGCCCGCTCGCGCACCTCGGTTCACCCCTATCGTATCCACCCCTACTTCTGGGCCGCGTTCCATCTCATCGGCGATGCTGGAATGTTGTAGCTGACTTCATGCAAGGGCCAGAACTTTGCCTGATGGTTAATGGGGGTTTGAGCAGTAACTGAGTTGCTACCTCTTCGCCCTCTAATTGTCGAATAAGCATATCAGCGCCCATACGCCCCATCTCGTAAAAGGGAAAGTCGATGGCCGTCAGGGTCGGATTTGTCATTTCGGCCACACGGGGGGGAATAATGGCGACAAGAGAGATGTCGTCGGGTATGTGCAGATTCTTGTCATGGATTGCCCGTATTATGCCCCCACCAATCCAGGCATTCGAGGTGATAATAGCCGTTATCAAGGGGTCCCTCTCCAGCAAGCTATTGACCACCTCATAACCGGACTGCGTATCAGATTCACATGGGCTGGCTATCCCTTCCAACTCCCATTGCGCAATGGCATGCAGAAACGCTTCCTCAGCGCGTACCACGTAGCCGGTACCCCTCTCAAACAAATATGAGGCATGATTGAGAAACGCAATATGCTTGTGCCCCAGCCCCGCCAGGTACTCGACACAGGTGTGTAATGCATAGTCGAAGTCTAAATCGACAAAACTGATGCCAGCATTCTCTTTGCAGCGACCAATCATCGTAAACGGATAATCATGCTTCTGTAACAACGCAACGCGCGGGTCTTCCAGTCGAGTCTCCATAAGAATAAGGCCATCAATAAAACCCCGTTGGGTCATACTCAGTACTTCCTGTTCCTCATCGGGCGTTGTCCACAATAACAGACCGTATTTCCTCTGACTCGTCACTGCTAATATACCAGAGATAAACTCTGATTGAGGTTCTGGCAGATTGCTCGATAATGCAGGATAGAGCAGGGCCACTGTCCTGCTCCGTTTGGTCGCGAGCGCACGGGCCAGCGCGTGAGGTTCATACTCTAAATCAGCGATAGCCTGCAAGACACGCTGCTTCACCTCGGTAGAGACTGGACGTTTGCCACTCAGTGTATGTGATACCGTGCTTAATGCCACACCGGCTCTTTTCGCAATATCAGCCATCGTTGCCATCGAGGAGTCTCCTTACTTGCTTAAGTCATCAAGACACAACAATGAGAGCGGTGTTGTCTATCAAAGCGGTTTGATAAAATTGTACCATTTTCTCTTGACAACGCGCTATGTGATCCGTATACTTTTATCAAAGCGGTTTGACAAAGCGGTTTGATAAAAGAAATTACCCTCATTCATCTATGAACAGCCATAGATGAAGTCTCCTTATACCATTCTTTTATTACCCCTTGACATCACTCATTGTCAATCCAAAGGAGGATTTCTATGGTCTCTGAGCAACGCAACACCATAGACGACATGGTCAGCGGCTTACAAACTGGACGCCTGACGCGTCGCGCCTTCCTTGAGCGGGCAACTGCTCTTGGCCTCAGCGGTAGCGCGGCTGCTGCCTTTCTCGCCGCCTGTGGCGGCTCTGCCACAACAGGAAGCTCGAGTGGTCCCGTGACTTTGACTCTGTGGGATTACTTTAACCCGCCCGGCAGTGGCTACCTCGGACTCATCAGCGGATACACGAAAGCCAATCCCTCGGTCAAGATTCAGCGCACGGTCATTCCTTTCGCTGATTTGAAACAGAAGCTCATCCAGGGTGCAGCTTCCGGACAATTACCCGACATCGCTGTTATCGACAATCCCGACCACTCAGCCTTTTCTGACCTGGGCGTCCTCACCGACCTGACCTCTCAAGTGGGCGCATGGGGACAAGCGAGCCAATATTTTTCCGGCCCCTTGAAATCGACGATCTGGAAAGGCAAGAACTACGGCCTCCCCAACAATAGTAACTGCCTGGCGCTCTTCTACAACAAGGACATGTTCAGTAAAGCTGGCATCACGCCTCCTACTACTCTGGATGAAATGCAGAGTGCCGCTCAGAAGCTGTCCAAGACCGGAACATATGGTCTTTCCATGTCGCTTGTAAAAAGTGAAGAGGGCACCTTCCAGTTCCTGCCTTTCCTCTGGTCGGCTGGTGCCGACCTCAACACGATTGACAGTCCGGCAGCAGTCGGCGCGCTGCAATATCTCGTTAATTTCGTCAAGCAGGGCCTCCTCTCGCATGAAGCACTGAACTGGTCACAGCAGGATGCCATTACGCAATTTATTGCGCAAAAGGCAGCCATGTGCATCAATGGGCCGTGGAATGTTCCTCCGACCAAGCAAGGCGCCCAATTCAAATGGGGAGTTGTCCCGCTTCCGAAAGGTGCCCAATCCGCATCCATTCTGGGTGGCGAGAACTGGGCCATCACGAAAACCAGTCAGCATGTGAATGAGGCATGGAACTTCCTCAAATGGACCCAGCAGCCAGAGCAGCTCAGGAGTTACATTGTGACGGATAACCGGCTCCCCAGCACTAAAGCCCTCGCCCAGGACGCCGCTTTCCAGAAGGATCAGTATCTCTCCGTCTTTGTGAACTCGCTGGAAGTCGCAAGGCCGCGCGCGTATGGTCCGAAATACCCCCAGGTCTCTAATGCCGTGCAACAGGCATTCCAATCGGCTATTAGTGGGCAGATGTCTGCGTCGGCTGCTTTGAGCCAGGCGGCCCAGGTGATCAAGCCATTGCTCGCATAGGAGCAATGCCATCAGGTGCATGAAGGCTGGTCGTATGCTCTCTACGCCAGCGCTTCGCACCTGCGCATTCCCAAGGAAGGAGGAGGCTTGCGCATGTCTACTAGCGTGATAACTCGTTCACAAGACCCTAAAGCACCTGCTGCGCGTATCAGTTCATGGCGTCAGATCAGCAAAAAGATGGGTCCCTATCTCTTTTTGCTGCCTGCTACCCTGTTTCTAGCAGCCTTTCTGCTCTACCCCGTCTGCACAATGGTGCTGTACAGCTTTCAGGAGGTCAATATCGGGACCCTGCTCACCGGCGATATCCCATTCGTCGGTCTGGCCAACTATCAGACGATTGTGACCGACCCGGTCTTCCGCTCCGCGCTGGGTGTCTCTCTCGAATTCACAGTGGGATCCCTGGTTTTCCAATTTGGTATCGGCTTCCTGCTGGCCCTGCTCTTTAGTAAACCCCTGCCTCTGGTTGGCATCATGCGTGGCTCAATCATGATCGCCTGGATG
>JALYTQ010000113.1 GCA_030854195.1 Chloroflexota bacterium | reverse complement strand
GGACTACTCTGTAACACACCCGCCTGATCGCCGGAGGTTTTGCTATAGGCATCGACGAACGCCTGCCAGGTTGTTTCGCCGCCGAGGTGGTAGATGGGGATGCGGGCAAGCTTGAGCGGGGGAGGATTATCACCTACGAAAAGGATGGTCACTGAGTGTCCGTTCTGGTAGATGCGGCTCAATATATCGATAAGCTGCTCGCTCAGCATGCTGGTGACGAGCACAACGGTGCTTCCGGCGGGCAGGCGCGTGCGCTCGGTCTGGAGCACGTCTTCGATGCTGGAGCCAAAGAAGGACTGGATGCGCGCCAGAACCTCCATAACACGCCTGCGCTGCTCCTGGTGGCTGCTAGCTGGCAGACGAATGCGACGGCGGTCCAGGCGACTCGTAGCTGCGTCCGGCTGGTTGCTCCCTCCGCCCTCTCCGGCGCGCTGCTCCACACCCTCTTCGGGCATGAACATGAGCGTATTTGTATACAGCCCCACGGCATAGCCCTCGTCAAGCGCCCAATCGGCGATCGAGGCCGTGGCGCAGATAGAAAGCTCCTGCAGGTCGGGCCGGATACCGTAATAGATATCGAGCTGCGAGACGATATTCAGGAAGAGGACTAGCGTGTGCGTCGTCGTCGACTCGTAGACCTTGCTTTGCAGCTTCAAGGCGCGCGCGCTCGCCTTCCAGTTGACGCGCCGCAGGCTATCCCCATAGCTGTAATCGCGCACGCCTGCAACGCGCAGAGGATCTTCTAGCAGGCGTTGCTGTGCGCGCCTATCGCCGAAGGGATGGCGGGCGGGCAGTCCGAAGCTGTACAGCGGAGCAACAAGCGGATAGACAAGCAGGTATTCGCGATTGGAGAGCTCCATCTCGCGGCTGACGAAGCCGAAGATATCGCTGCTGCGCAGCTTCGTCGGGCCAAAGGTATGCACGCCGCGCGCGTTACACTGTAGTGTGTAGCGACGCGTCACGCGTTCGTACCAGCGCGTGCTGAACAGGCTCTCAAGCGCGACCATATCGTTGCGTCGGCTCCCCGGCAGCTTTTGTCCCTTGATGGTCAGGGCGCGTGGTATCGTATCTTCGACCTCCAGCCACGGCAGCGGCAAGAGCTTCGCGTTCTCGATCGCGAGCGAGAGCGTCACCTCCTCGCCGAAGAGCACGTTCTGCTCGCTGAAGTGACGCTGATAGTACAGATCGTTGAGGCAATAGAATGCCCATACATCGATGATGAGCAGGATCAGCAGCAGCAGAACGCCCACGACGATCAGCAGCGGCTGATGCAGGATGATGCCGAGCAGGAGCAGCACTCCGCACAGAAAATACCAGCGTTTATCGGTGGGGCCGCCCCGCAGGTCTTTAATTGGCACGCGGCGTCTGATGTTGAATGTATCTAACGTTCTGAAGCTTCTCATGATTCTACCGGAACGGCGATGCTATGCAGCACATCATCGACAATCTGTTCCATCACGCGACCGTGCAGGCGAGACTGGCTGGTTGCGATCATGCGGTGTGCCAGGACCGGGCGCGCCACGCGTTTTACGTCGTCGGGGATGACATAATTGCGACCATGGATGGCCGCGTAGGCCTGGCTGGCGCGGTAGAGGGCGAGCGTGCCGCGTGGACTCACGCCCAGTTCGATGCCGCTATGGTTGCGCGTCGCCCGCACCAGCTCAACAACATAATTTTCCACACCCGGCTCTACATGCACTTTACGAATCATCTTTTGCAAACCCTGCAACTGCTCGGCGTCCAGAACCGGCTTCAGATCGAGCAGCGGCTGCTCCTCTTTGAAGCGTTGCAGGATCAGGCGCTCTTCGGATTGGCTGGGGTAGTCCAGGCGCAGACGCATCAGGAAGCGGTCGAGCTGCGCCTCCGGCAGCGGAAAGGTACCCTCCAGCTCAATGGGATTCTGGGTCGCGATAACCACGAATGGGCGCGGCAGCTTGATCGTCTCGCGCTCAACGCTGATCTGCTGCTCCTCCATTGCTTCCAACAGGGCTGACTGGGTGCGCGGAGTGGCGCGATTGATCTCATCGGCAAGCACGATCTGGGCCAACAAAGGACCAGGTCGGAACTCGAATTCGCCGGTTTTTTGATTATAGAAAGTGATACCCGTGATATCCGAGGGCAGCAGGTCCGGCGTGAACTGAATGCGCTGGAACGAGCAGCCGAGGGAGCGGGCCAGGGATTTCGCCAACATTGTTTTGCCGATGCCCGGCACATCCTCGAACAGCACGTGGCCCTCGCAGAGCAAGGCTACCACGAGCAGATCGACCACCTCTTCTTTTCCCACAATGACCCGGCTCGTATTCTGCCGAACAAGGCGCGCAGCGGCCTGCACCTGTCGTATCTGACTGGATTCTTCGCTGGTGGTCATGGATTACCCTTTGAGCTAGCCTGAAATGAGCACAATGTCGCATACTAAAATTATACGCACAAAACGCGAAGAAAATCACCACTGCTTCCTAACCGAAGCGAAACCTGTTGACGACCGCTACCGAGACCGTTTGCGTTTGCACCTGCTGGCCGTTCTGATTGGTTGCGAACGCCGTCACACGCGCCACCAGGTGTTGCTTGAACGTAAACACGCTGACGTGCCAGTTCAGGGTTACATTGCCGTTGGCGTCCGTCGTCGCCGGACCACTGGTGTTCATATTGGGTGCCTGATCGTAAGTAACCTGCAGGCGCACCGCGACTCCCGGCTGGCCCACGCTGATGGTTACGGGAACTGTCGTGTTGCTGTGGACCTGCTGCGGAATAGAGACGATCTGCGGATTGAACGTTGCCTGCGTCGGCTGAGGCGTGGGCGTGGAAACCGGCGTGAGGGTCGGCAGAACTACCGGCGTCGCGCTTTTGGGCGGCTGGCTGTTGCCCTTGTTGCCCTTGCCACCTGATGGCGTAGGAAAGGCTGGTGGCGGATTGCTAGCAGCCTTGGACGAGGTTGTCGCGCCCGTTGTATTGGTTGGAGTAGTGCTCGCGGCCTGCGCGAACATGCTCACAAGGAATACTGCAAAGATAATACCGGCGAGAAGCACCGTTCCCGCGGCAACGATCAGCACTTTATAGGCCGGATCGCGCCGCCAGAGTTGGCCGAGCATCGTGAACGGATTAGCGAGCCTGGAAGGCGGCTTGAGCCGCATCTGGTCGGGATGCACATAGACGCGCTGCGTATAAGCACCTGGGTACGGTGCATCCTCTGGCAGACCGGGCAGCACAAGCTTAGGCGGCTCGGGTGCCTGCCCTTGTCGCAAATTGGGATAATCATCGATCATAAAAACCTCCTCTCTGAGACTTGAGTATAACGTACCATAGAGAAGTTTGCTACTTCAGGAGATTCATCACGCCAAAAGTGCCAGCTCCACTCACAAATTTCTGGGGTGTCCATACGCGGGATAGAAGAACTCCTCTATAGTATACAAAACTTTCTCCGGCTGTAAATTCCCCAATTCACGCTCAGAGAGTACCCGCACTGAGCTACCATAGGGCCGCCAGATTGCTGGACTGGTTGGGCCAAAAAGTACTATGGTTGAAACGCCGCACAGGGCCGCCAGATGCGTAATGCCAGCATCGTTGCCCAGGTAGCCACGACATTGCTGGATCTCCCGCGCCACGCAACGCAACGGCGCGTCCCGCAATATTGCTAGCAACGCAGGATCAGGCGGAGCCGGAAGGCGAGCGAGCAGGTTCGTCAGGACCTCAGCATCGGCAGGTCCGGCCAGCAGGAAAACCGGGATGCCGCGCCGCCACAACGCGTCGATAACCGTCGCAAAGTGGGCAACGGGCCAACACTTGCATGCGCCGCCGCTGCCAGGATGAATTGCGATACGCGTAGGCGCGGCGCTACGCTGGCCCGAATATGCTGGAATGATGGGAGCGCCGGGAGTGAGCAGCGGCGGATCAGCAGGCCAGATTGTTCGCGCCAGGTAGTCCACGATATACACCTCGCTCTCAACGGCAGGGCGTCCCGGCGCAATGACGATATGTTCGATGCCACACGCCTGCAAATTGCGCCTGACGATTCCCTCGCCATCGCGCAGCCAGCAGATCGCGCTATCGACGCGTTGCAGCAGTTCGCGCAAGGCAGGAGTACGTATGCCCGTCGTAGAAAAGAGCTCGCTCCACAGGGCCGAGGAGTAGTCCGCGACCTCCTCGGCGAGACCGGCATCCTGAGCCAGGGGAAGAACCGCCGCGTTACTGACAAAGATTACACGAGGAGCCGTAACGCGCTCTCGCAGCGCCTGTATGACAGGGAAAGCCAGTAGACTATCACCGATCGCTCCTGGGCGAATAACAAGATACTGCATCATTTCCTCGCCAGCAAGAGAACCTCAAGCACGACAGCAGCGGCCACGCTGGCAAGCGCCGTAAAGATATTCCAGCTATGCAGGGCGAGCAGGAGCAGATTTAGCACAATCGCCAGCGCCAACAGCATCCCCTCGCGCAAGGACTGGCCCAGCGTCGGGCGATAAGCACGCTGCGCGAGTAATGTCCGGCTGATTGCATACGCGACGGGCGTAAACGTGCTGGTCAGCGCGATCGTGAGAATGACGAAGAAGGCGACAAAAGATAAGGCTGTATCTGGTGAGACGAGGAGCGTGAACAGCGCCAACACCCCCCACGCGACCAGGGCAAGCAGCAGCAAAGAGAGCGACGCGCGAACGGTCATCATGCTACCTCATCAAGTTGAAGCCCTTGTTGTTGCTCAAGGGCGCTTCACTGCGGCGGCGGCTCTCCTGGTTGTCGCGATTGAAGTATTGCTGCCAGATATCGGGCGCGTCCTTGCTCTCGCCGCCGTGCTGCGTATAGCGGGCGCGTACGCGGCAGATAACCGGCGTATTGACGGCGGCACCCGCGACGATCACCTGGCCTTTGGAGAGCGCGGGCAGGTTGTCCAGCAGGTCGCGCCCTACGCCCTCGATGGCAGCCGCCACGCTCTTCTGGTCGATCTCATTGACAATACGCATAATGCACTGTGTCTGGCACTGGCTCAGCACATCGGCATCGAGCTTGCCGGGGCGTTGGCTAATCAGACCCACGCCGATGCCGAACTTGCGGCCCTCCGCCAACACCTGCTTTAGAATTGATGTCGAGACAACTTCGGTGCCGCCGGGCGCGAAGTGATGCGCCTCCTCCAGCAGGACAAAGACCGGATAGGGCAGGTACGATTCGCCGCTGTGGACCTTGCCGCGCTCAGTATCCATACGCGCCGCATTGAGGCGGCGCAAGAGCGTCGCCACGATCACTTGCTGGTCGCGTTCGTCGATCTCGTTCAATTGCAGCACGGTACACTGGCCCGGCTTGAAGATTTCCGTCAGGTCCAGGTGCTGTGTGTCATCAAAGGTGAAGCTGTGCTCGAAGCGCTGCTCCACGCGCCACGTCAGCGCGTGGACCGTGCTCGAATCGTCGGCCCCCTCGCTATCCTCGTCGCTCTTCTGCTTCGAGACCTGTTTGATCGCCTGCTTCAGATCGGCCACGCCCCAGGGCGTGCCGCGCTTCATCTCGTAGACCTTGCGCAGAGCGCGGCTCAACAGGTACTGCTGCTTCTCCGTCATCTCCGGCAGGAGGGAGCGCATATCGCCCATATTGAGCGTAGAGAGGCGCACCTTGACCTGTTCCGGCTTATAGACGCGCACCTGCGCCCGGTAGCCGCCGCCGTGTCCATCGCCGTCCTCGGAGAACTGCGGCGCGTTCGCAATCTGATCCAGTGTTCCATACTCGCCGTGAGGATCGATAATCAGAATGCACGCCTTGTTGTGCGGCTGCATCAGTTCTTCGATAATGACGCTCGCCAGGTAGCTTTTGCCCGCGCCAGTGCTCGCGATAATCGCCATATGCGTGCTCACGACATCCTTTACGGAGAGCACGATCGGAACCGTATCGGGCGGACGCGTCAGCAGGGAGCCGATCGTCGCCGAACCCGGCTGTCGATCCTGTTTGCGGCTCAGAATCTGTGCCAACATGGCATCGTCGGCCAGAAAGATCTGCTTGCCCGATTGCGGCGGAATCCAGGGATTGATAAACGAGCCGGTGATGGAATCGTAGTAGCCCATAATAGCTACGTGCAGTTCGAATAGCTCGTTGGTGAGCGAGTTATAGCCCACCATCGCCGCTACCTGGGCGGGCGAGATCTCGGGTTCGCCCAAAAACGTATCGGGGTAGAGCTGCAGTGGCACGCGCTTCATCACTCGCCCCAGCACACGGCGCAAAGGTGCCCGGTTGCCATTCACACCGGGCAGATCAGGATCGGCGAGCTCGTAGTAGACATACTCACCATTTTTGAGTACCTGTGCATCGTCGCGCGAGACAAAAGTATACTCGTGCGTCGTCTCGCCCGGACCCTTGGTGATGCCCACGGGTTTGCGCAGCGCGGGTGAACTGGTTGGCAGGGTATTTTCTTGTTCAATCATCGACGAGCTCCGTTAACCAGTGGTCTCCACCTTGAGACGCCAGGCAAAGTTACGCTTTACAATAGAGAGCAGAGAGAGATTCTGAGGAAATAAACGTTCCAATTGATCGATAATGCGCAGCGTCACCATCGGGAGCAGGCTGTTGCGCTGGGCGATGATATGCGGCAGGTAGCCCATGTGCAGATACGGCGTCACGCTATCGGGACCAGAGGCGGTATCGCTAAAGAAATGGAAGGCGCGCACCTCCTCGTCAGTCATCGTCTCGATCTCGCTGCCCAGCTCAAGCGACAGCAAGGGAACGCCGTGCATGGTAGAAAAAACCGTGGTCGCATCAGAAGAAGGCGCACCCAGTTCCATCATCCCCAGCACCATCACGTAGATCAGCACCGCCTTCTCCGAAATATAATCGGGCGAGAAGAGCTCAACCTGGGTCTCGTTCGAGAGGCGCGGACCAAGCGAGCCAAAGGCAGGATTCAGCAAAATAGTATCATAGATCACGCCAATCGCGTATGTCACCGGCTCCTGGCTGATGCCGAGCGCGAAATCCAGGGTCGCGTCTGGATCGTCGTTCTGGTTCGAGCGTATCGCGACACGCACAAAGCGACCAAAGGCATAATCCGCCGGGCTCGGTTCCACCTCGACCTCGCGCGGCCCGTAGATCTGGCAGACATAATTGATATGCGAATCCGACTTCACGATCTTCCCGATAAACATCTCGTAGACCTCTCTTGAAATGTTTCCACTATTTTCCAGTAGGGATGGGGCTTGCCTCCATCCGCTTGCTCATCCTGGCGTTCGGGCCGGATGGAGGCAAGCCCCATCCCTACTGATTGGAGGCAAACAATTAGAACAAATGGTTGCCTGGCGGCATTATAACATAGTCTACGGCATTTGTATCGTGGAGTAGGGTGAATGACGGAGGCTAGAACTATGTGCAGAATGTAAATGAAACATGCCATAGCGTTCTATCTTTTAATGGCCTGAGATGAAATTGCCATTTACGAATGAGGCAACTATAATGAACGCGGAGCAATTGGACATAGTGATTTTGCTTTTAGAAAGGGATGGGCATGAAATATGACTACTCACAAGCCATCGCCACCAGATAAGACGCCCGACGAGAAGACTTTTCCCCGCCGACCACTAGAAGTAGACAAGTACGTCGATACCTTTCTCTCGCTTGTCTGTGACACCAGCCGACGCTATATTTTGGAGTTGCTTGCCATACCGATCAAAGGTGGTAATATAGAGTCGCCGGAGAGGCGTTCGGGCGACATCGCCAGAGCGATAGGACTTTCGGCGGCTACCACCTCCGAACACCTACGCCTGCTGACAAAGCATGGTCTGGTCTCTTCACGCCGCGAAGGCAACGTCGTCTATTACCGCTTGCGCAATCACGAACTGGTAAAAGCATTTCACGATCTGGTCATAGCACTGGATCATCATTACACACACGGCTTAGAGATCAGCTAACATTTACAGAAAATTGAAGTGCACACGCGGCTCAAGTCAGGAGTTGGTCGAGGGTTTGTAGGAACTCGTCCAGGTCGATGGGCTTGTTCATAGCGACTATTTTGCGCTTTTCAAGCTCCTGGCGAGGGAGTCGCGCGCTTATCATCAGCGCGGGAACATCCGCTAATGTCTCGATAGCGTGCAACCTGTCGTATAATTCAATACCATTCATGCCGGGCAAATGATAATCAAGTACGAACAGGCCGGGCTTGATGCCTTCCACCACCCGTAGGGCATCCAAACCGTCGGTGGCGAGCATCGCCTGGTATGGCGATTCGTAGGTAATAGCCTCTATCAATACCTCACCGATATCGCGATCATCCTCAACCACCAGAATTACTTTGTGCTTTTGTCGTTCTTCTCCAGAAAATTGGCCCATACTGCTGCTCCAGGCAACCACGTTACTAAATATCCCCTTTGCCTCTACAATTTCGTCCTATAACGAAATTGCAATTAGAATATAGCACTTTTTGGCAAAGAAAGATAGTCATCAATTTAGTGACCGGGCGGCTATCCTTCAGCTTGACAATGCCCTCGCTCATGGCATACAACTACAGTGGTAGACCTGCTGTACTCAGCTGTACAGTAGACGTAGAGGTCACGAACGAAAAAACGTTTTTGCCGCATAGAGATAGAGTACGCGACCTCGTATACTTATAGTATGTAAGGAGAGTGTCCGATGGCTTTTGAACTTCCACCACTTCCGTATGCGTATGATGCGCTGGAGCCGCACATCGACGCCCAGACGATGCAACTGCATCATGACAAGCACCACGCAACCTATGTCACCAACCTCAACAATGCAGTGAAGGGGACTCAGTTTGAGAGTCTCGCGGTCGGAGATGTGATCCGCCGCCTCAACGAGGTTCCAGAGAACATTCGCACCGCTGTACGCAACAACGGCGGCGGCCACCTCAACCATAGCATGTTCTGGCAGATCATGAAGCCCAATGGCGGCGGCGCGCCCACAGGCGAAATCGCCAGCGCAATCGATTCCGCTTTCGGTTCCTTTGACGCGTTCAAGACCGCGTTCAACGATGCTGGTGCCAAGCGCTTCGGCTCCGGCTGGGCCTGGCTGGTTCTCGATGGCAGCGGCAAGCTCCAGGTTACTTCTACGGCCAACCAGGATAATCCCACCACCGATGGCCTCTTCGCCATTCTCGGTAACGACGTGTGGGAGCATGCCTACTATCTGAAGTACCAGAACCGCCGCCCCGAGTATCTCAGCGCCTGGTGGAACGTCGTCAACTGGGACGAGGTCAACAAACGTTTCGCCGAGGCACGCGCGGGACGCTAACCAGGTTCAGGACAAGCATTTGTGACTTGCAGATAGTGCAATAGCAAACGAAAGAACCGAGCACCTTTACTGATGCCCGGTTCTTTTTTCGTCGCATAGTAGTTCAAAAGCACAAGCATTGTATCTTGATATGTCAATTTATCCACATAATGCGATGGTTATCCACAATTTCTGGGGAGAACTGGGCTTCTTAGCGCTTCACAGCAGAGGAGCCAGATATTGGGCATAGAACGCGGGCTGATCCTCTTCTAGCCAGTGCAAGGGAGCGAGAAGTACCGAGGGTATACCAAGCTGCAGCGCCTGTTCCAGAGCCTGAACCGCTTCGGGCCTGCCCTCGGAGCCATAGATAAGAGCCAGCCAGAAGGGAGCATCCCACATGGTTGGGCGTGCCTTCTGGGCTTCTTGCAGCTCGATCAGCGCCTGCTCACCCTCTCCACGCAACCAGAGCGCCACACTTCGACAGAAATAGGCAAAGTAGCTCTCTGGACGCCGCGCCGCGGCCTCTTCCAGCACACTGACGGTCTGGGCGGTTGGACGTTGCTGGCAGAGCGTGGTCCACGTTCCAAGCCAGCAAGCACGCGTATCGCGTGGGGCCATAGTATAATTGTATGTATAATCTTGTCGAGCGTGCTCAAGATCGCCCAGGTTGAGGTACGCCCCACCCCGCCGACCGTAGGCATTTACATAATCAGGAGCAAGCTCGATGGCGCGCTTGAAGTCCGCCAGGGCATGCGCGTTGTCGCCCATGTAGAAATAGACGAGGCCGCGATGGCTATAAGCCCAGGCGTCGCTGGAGTCAAGCTCGATGGCGCGATTGAAATCCGCCAGCGCTTTATCATACATGCGCAGGTGGCGATAGATGCGACCGCGCTGGCCGTAGCCCCAGATATAGGTTGGATCGAGCTCGGTAGCACGGTTGTAATCCTCGATCGCACGTTGATAGTTTCTAAGGCGGAAGTAGGTGTAGCCACGCGAACCGTAGGCCCAGAAGAACGACTCGGGGGCCAGGGCAATCGCCTGATTGTATGCCTCGATGGCGCGCTCAAACTGTTGTACATCGCGGTAGTTCTCGCCCTGTTGAGCGTAGAACCAGGCGCGCTCGGGATCAAGGGCGATGGCGCGCTTAAAGTCCTCGATCGCTTGCTGATACTGCCCCAGAATGCGGTAGACGCGACCACGGCTGCCGTATGCCTGGGCGTAAGCGGGATCAAGGGCGATGGCGCGATCAAAGTCCTCAACGGCACGATCGTAGCGACCAAGATGGCGCTGCACATCGCCGCGCGCGACATAGATCCAATCCAGGTGATTATCAAGCGAGATCGCGGTATTGAAATCCGCCAATGCCCGCTCGTAATTCTTA
The DNA here is from genome assembly GCA_030854195.1 of Chloroflexota bacterium. Lineage (GTDB taxonomy): Bacteria > Chloroflexota > Ktedonobacteria > Ktedonobacterales > Ktedonobacteraceae > JACDAE01. The sequence goes on along the minus strand of JALYTQ010000113.1, from coordinate 3,794 downwards.
CTGGAGCGATACGTGATGCCGCGATTGCCATACGCCCAGGCATAGGCGGCATCGAGGGCGATGGCGCGATCGAAATCCTCAATTGCCTGCTGGTAAGCGCTCAGGTTGCGATATGCCACGCCGCGATTGCCATAGAGATGCGCCAGCAGCGTGGGCGAGAACGTCGCAGCGTCGCCTATCTTGCGTAAGAGTGCGCCGATGGCCGTCACCTGCTCCTGGCTCATCGGTTCCGCCTCGATGTAGCGCAGAAGCAGGGTCGCCATGTCGCGTGCATCGGCGTTCGCCTGATTGTAGAGATGGACCTGGGAGATCTCGCGCAGGACGCGCATGATCTCTTCATCCTGTTTCGTCAGATCGTAGGCGTGGAGGAGCCGCTCCACAGCCGCCCGATGATTGGCACCATCCGGCAAGAGGAACAACTGCCGGGCCAGGGCGAGCAGCAGGCTCAGCCATTCAGGACTACGGTAATACTCCTCGTAACCCTGGGCCTTGTGCGCGTCCAACTCCGCCCGGTAACGGACCACCAGTGCGCGCCGCGTCGTGTAGCAGGCGTCAGGCGACCGTTGATACAGGTGGCGGCTAAAGAGATCCTCCGCCAGCTCATGATAGCTATAGCGACCGTCCTGGGTGCTGAGATGAACAAATGGTTGGCGCGTAAGCCAGTGATAGAAAGCGGGGCGCTCGTGCTCGGCGATGTAGGCGAAGGCGGCCAGATCGTCCTGGTTGAAGGGACGCGAAAAGAGCGATGCGTCAAGCACCAGGCGTCTTTTTGCCTGTTCGCCTTGCGGTATCCAGCGCAGAAAGTTGGCCACCACGTCCGTCGTCGGATCGACATCCGAAGCTGGATCAGAGGTCAGCAGGCTCAGGTAGAGCGGCAGCCCACGCGAGATCTGCCATATGCGATCAATGCGCTCGGGATCAGCAATGCCGCGCTGCAACAGATAGGCCCGCGTCTCCTCGAACGTGAAGCTAGTGAGCGAGATCGTGCAGATCGTATTGTTATCGCGATAGGGCAGCCAGCGTTTGGGATCTTCGGGCAACGAGCGATCGATGGGGATACGGCCCGCCGTCAGGATCACCACGTTGCTACTGATCTCGGCCTCCAGAAAGTAGTCGAGCAGCCAGGGAGCGGCTTCAGCGGAGAGTTGCTCGAAGGTATCGAACACGAGCAGTATTCTGTGATGACGTTTTGTGCGCCACGCGTTGCCCGGCGTCACCAGACTTTCTGCCAGACGATTCAGTTCCGTCACAAAGGCCCGCGTCAGGTCGCTGACTGGATCATCCAGGCGCGCCAGGACCGGATGCCCGTTGTGATAACGGTTAAGCATCTGCGCCGTCGTCACCTTCAGGCTCTCGCGCAGCAGCGGACCGACGATGGGAACGCCCTCGACAGCGGCACCAGCGAAATCAGGAGCACGTTGCAGCACCGCGTCCTGTATCGTCTCTTGCTCGTCCCGCTGCTTGCGCAGAGCTTCTTTATAGTGTGCCAGCGCGTGTTTGAACTCGTTGCGCATATGCAACTGATCGGTAAACTTCTCCATCATACTGGCCGGAGTTGCCTGCCGTTCATCCACAATCGCCGCCAGGCAATACTCCCTATATTCAGGAGCATTAATCATCTCGATATAGCGATTGATCAGCGTAGATTTGCCCACACCCCCATCGCCATAGAGGGAGAGGATGTTGAAGGCAGGATCTTCGGGCTTGAGAATATGTTCAGCGAAGAAGTTCAGTTCGTTCGTGCGACCAACAAAGATCTTCTGCGCGTCATTGAGTGGAGCGCCTTTCGCGTCATTCTTCTTAACGAAGGGCATGCGGGTGATACCTCATTCTAAGCAGCAACATTAATAATAAGAGCCTGTGGATGCTCGCGTTCTTCCGGTATTGGCTCACCATCAGCAATAAGTGACTCTATATACAGGTGAATAGCCTCTTTCGCCATTTCGATGGCCTCTTCAAGGGTTTTTCCTTCGGTTATGCATCCTGGCAATGACGGAACCGTAACCGTATAGCCTCCCTGCTCTATATCGGGATGGAGGGTGATAGTGTATTGGTAGTTCATCATGCTTCAGCGCTCTCATCACTTCAACCGCCGTGATACGCGGTAGCCTCGGACTCATATTCAATTCACCTTCATCGTAACTAGTATATCATAACGATACTGCCTATAATATCTCCATATCTTTAGTATACAAAACAGCACAAATCATCTTTTACGGGTGGCTGCCTCCTTGTCAGAGAAGAGTTCGCTTGTTAAAATAGCTGCTAATACAAGGGATACTCAGTAGTGATAACTCAATATCAGCATGGTAAGAAATGAGGAGCTGAAATATTGGCAAACGATCTGCATCGCCCTACCTACCACTTTTTGCCACCCGCGAACTGGATGAATGATCCCAACGGCGTCGTGCAATGGAAAGGATTGTATCACCTCTTCTATCAATATAACCCCTACGGTCCCCTCTTTGGCAAAATGCATTGGGGCCACGCGATCAGTAGCGACCTTGTGCATTGGAGACACCTGCCCATCGCGCTCGCCCCGACCCCAGGTAGCGTTGACGAGGATGGCTGCTGGTCCGGCTGCATTGTCAATAACAATGGCGTACCGACCATTGTCTACAGCGGAAATCGCGCTGGGAAGCAACGCCCCTGTATTGCAACCAGCCATGACGATTTATTGACGTGGGAAAAGCACGCGGGCAACCCCGTCATTCAGGCTCCCCCGCCCGCTATGGAGATCGTAGATTTTCGCGATCACTGCGTATGGAAGGAAGAGAATACCTGGTACCAGCTGATCGGAGCGGGCATCAAAGGTGTAGGAGGAACGGCGCTGCTTTACAGATCTCCCGACCTCTTACAATGGGAATATATGCACCCGCTCTGTATTGGGGATAACAGCGAAACTGAAGAGATGTGGGAATGCCCTGACTTCTTTCCATTGGGCGATAAGTACGTACTGCTAGTATCACCGCTCCCTTATGGCAGAACAGTCTACTTCGTCGGTAGCTACAAGGAACACCGCTTTACGCCAGAGTTTCGGGGTACGCTGGACGCGGGGAGCCATTTTTATGCGCCCCAGACATTGCGCGACGAGCAGGGACGCCGTATCCTGTGGGGCTGGTTGCGCGAAGGACGCTCCGACGACCTTATCCAGCAAGCAGGGTGGGCAGGCATGATGTCCTTACCGCGCCTCCTCACCTTGCGTCCAGATAACACCCTCAGCATGGTGCCCGCGCCAGAACTTTCTAGCTTGCGGAACAAACACTCGCAGCAGACAGATATTATGGTGACAGAGACGCCCCACACAATAGAAAATGTGCAGGGGGCCGCGCTTGAGATAGTCGCGGTACTCGTTCGCGGCGCTGCATCGGCATGCGGCATCACACTATCTGGTCCACGCGATAACGCCGAAGAGGTTTCTATTCTCTATGACCATGCGAGCGGGCATGTGAAGATCGATACTACGCGCATTGCTAGCAATCTGGCAATCCAATATGAAGTAGAAAGTGGGCCTGTAAAGCTGACAGAGGATGAGCGTTTGAAACTGCACATCTTCATTGACAGTTCCGTCATAGAGGTATTCGCAAATGACATAACCTGTATTACAGAACGCATCTATCTATCTCATGGCGATAATGCCGCCATAAGCCTCTTTGCGCGTGGCGGCAACGCAAAAATTCTCTCATTAGATATCTGGGAAATGCAGTCGATCTGGACAAAACAATGAGAGGTTTTACTAGAGAAAATATGCTGGTAACAGTTCGGGAGCGCCGGGCGCTCCCGAACTGTTACCA
>JALYTQ010000378.1 GCA_030854195.1 Chloroflexota bacterium | reverse complement strand
CACCACGAAGGCGAATCTCTGTGTGCTGCGGTTGGGCGCGCCAGACGAGGCGCAGCTGGACATTCCACTGACGCCTGGTGCCAATATGAGCCGCTATGCACCGACGACATCGCGTATCACCGGGGCAACGTTCCAGTACCTTGGCCTGAACTGGTCGCTGGTGAGCGCGACCTCCCAATTGAGCATCGATGGCAAGCAGGCAAGTAAGGGGATGCATTATGTCAGCGTAACGCTCATAGTGAACAACACATTGTCGCAGACAGCTATCCCCGGTTCTGCATTTGCCTATATGCGCCTGAAAACCGGAAGTACTACCGCTACACCCGTGGAGACAACGTTACCCGTTTCATTTGATGCAGGGGCAAATGGTAAAACTGGAACCGTTACATTTCTTGTTCCGCAAAACGCGACCACGTACACATTGATCTTGCTGGCACAACCCCAAAGTGGGTTTGACCAGGTGACGCAGGACTTTCGGCTCTCATAATTTCTTATCATTCCTGGTCATCTTTATAAAACATTTCTCACAAGGAGAGAAACAATGGCACAGAACCCTGCTCGTTCCTGCCCGAATTGTCATGCGGTGATGCCCCCCAACCAGCGCTTCTGTTCTAACTGTGGCGCAGTTGTAGAGGGAAGCGCTTACAGGCCGACCGAGCTGACTCCCAACAGCGCTGGATCGCTTCCTAACATGGAGACGCGTAGGGATGCGACTCCGCCCCCACCGCCGCAAGGATTTGGGCAGGCACCGTTTCCAGGGCAACAGATGCCTCCGCAACAAGGGTTTGGGCAGGCACCGTTTCCAGGGCAACAGATGCCTCCGCCAAATTATCAGGGCTACCAGGCACCAGTTTACACCAAACCACAGAAGGATTCATCGAAAGGCGTGCTGGGGCAGATCGGTTGCGGCGTACTGGCGGTTATTCTTGTGGTCCTTGCATTATGCGGGGGGGCGGGCTTCTTCGCTTATCACTACATCACTACTGCCGCCCATAGTGGGATAGCCACAGTTACAACGGGTAACACATCCAGCAGCGTCAATGATGTAACACCGACGGTCGCGCCTCCCGTTACGTCGCCCGTCAACGCGGCGTTGATCTACGCCGATGTAAATATCACTGTTGTGGACGCGAAACAGGGCGGAGGCTTTGCTGACGATCCGGGCACTTCAACGCCCTCAGTCGTGCGTATTGATCTCAAAGAGGAGAACAAGACTACGCACAGCTCTGGTTATTATTACGGGGACATGGCGCGTCTCCTCCTACCGGATGGCACAAGTGTCAAGCCAGACAACACCCAGATTCTAACCGGTCCCGATGCGACCATTTCGCGCACAAATTGGGTTGATTTCTCTGTCTCTTCGAAGATAGACGTTGCTAAATCGACTCTGGTCCTGGGAAAGGTCGACGAGGAGCAGATCAATGTGCCCTTAATAAGCAATCCCGACATGAGCAAGTACCAGCCGAAGATGGTGACTCCTGGCAAAACGACCACCTACTCAGGTATGACCTGGACGCTTGTCTCTGCCTCAAAACAGCTGAGCGGTGATAATCAGCAGGCACCTCAAGGACAAGTGTATGTGGTAATGACGCTGAAGATTGACAATAACTCGGCGAATGGCTTCTCGAACTCTCCCGGTGACTATATGCGCCTCCAGACGGGGAGTACGAAGGCGACGCCCAACTCTGATAACACTCTTCCTCTCGGAGTGAGCGCGGGCCAGACGAATCAGACTGGAACGTGCGCGTTCCTGGTTCCACAGGGTAGCACCGATTTCACGCTCCTGCTGCTCGCCGATTCCACTGGGTCTGTACAACAGGCATCTATTCCCTTCCAGATTCAATAGCAATCAGGCGGGTAAGAACGAGAGGCGCAAGACATCTGTCTGCGCCTCTTTCATCTCTGCGCGAGGAATGCCAGTTTTCCCACGCCGTTGGTGATGTGCATATAGAGAATGCGCCCATTCTTGAGCCAGAAAGGGTAGCAATCTGTCGCTGAAGTCTGAGGAAATTGAATAGTGGGACCACTCAGTGTATAGGCGTGCAGTGTTCCGCCGTCGCTATAAACGAGCGCGGAATTGTCGGGTGCCCAGCTCCAGCCGAGCAGCTCCTTCTGGAGGGTTACATGGAAGAGCTCTTTGTGTTGATCGACAGCTAGCGTGTGCAGCGTCGCGCGCCCCTGAGCGTCGCTTTGCTCGTATGTCAGGTAGTGCTTAGCGGGGGACCAGCCAACCGTGCCGATGGTAAAGTTTCCAGGCTGTACTACTTCGCTGAGCGTGTTTGTGCGTGCATCCATAACATAGATCGCTTGCGCGGGCAGGCTCTGCAACGAAGCAGATGGAGCATTCTCTTGCGTGGCGATGAGTGCCAGCTTCTGCCCATCCTGTGACCAGAGCATACGTTGCACGGATAGCGCGACCTGAACCGTTTGCAGCGCCTGGGCCGCGTGGCCGCTCGGCGTCGTCTGCCATAGCCTGAGCTGGTCGCCGCTCTGCGTGGCGTAGATAATCTGCTGCGGAGATGTGGGCGACCAGCTGGCGGCCTCTGCATCCTTTCCCAGTGGAATCATATATTGCCCCACGCGTACCAGGGCGAGTAGCGGTTGTGTTGTCCCGGTCGGTGATACCGTAGTCACGAGCTGAGATCCGTCGGGTGACCAGTCGACATCGTGAGCATAGCGCATGGCCAGTAAATTGCTCGCCACAGGATTGCTGATATCCGCCACATACATCACGCCTGGCTGGTTCAGCGGCTGATAGACGAGATGATGCTCGGTCGGGTCGAGCGAGAGGAGTTGACCGCCATACGCCAGCTCAGCAGGGGCCGCGATGGTCTGAGTGAGGGCAAAATGTTGTACTGCTGGCTGTCCGAGCTGTAGCAGGGTAGCGACGAGCGAGAAGACCAGGAGAAAGGCGGCGGCCAGCGCAGATGCCAGGACCAGGCGGCGGCGCGGAACTGCTGTGCGGCGCGGCGGCAAATTCTGAAGAATGCGGTTACGCAGTTGGGGCGTGAAGTGTATGCGCTCGGCCTGAGTTCGCAAAACTTGTCTTACATGTGCCTCGAACATAGTGTCCCTATTTTGCTCCTGTTGATGACCGTTATAAGCATGGGGATCTGGGTCGTCACCGTGATGATCGTTCATCTTGTCCCTCCCCTGCGCATGCTGCCGATACCTGGATTGATACCAGTTTGTGTCGGGCTGGTCTCTCGTACCACTTCGACCTGCAGAGCTCTGCGTATCTTGTCAAGTGCAGCCTGTAGACGTTTGCGCAGTGTATTTTCGGCTATTCCCAGCACTGTTGCGACCTCTGGCATCGTCATTCTATGGTAGTAGAAGAGAACAAGGACTACACGTTGATTCAAGGGAAGCTGCCCTATGGCCTGTTCTAAGTCGATGCTCTCTTCTACGCGTCCACGCTGTATCTCAGATACGCGAATCGTTGTATTTACATACTGCTCGGTCAATTGTTCTCGTAAAAGAGCGGCCCTCCGCGCCAGCTGCCTCTTCAAGCTTATAGACTGATTGACGACAATCTTTATAAGCCACGCTCGTAAAAAAGACGGTTCGCGTAGCTTCCCCATATTTTTCCAGGCAAGGATCAAGGACTCCTGTACAATATCTTTCGCAGCCTCCTCGTCCCTGACAAGCAAATAAGCGGTACGAAGAAGCAGCCCTCCATAGTGATCAGCAAGGATAGCGAAAGCCTGCTCGTCACCCCCAAGACAAGATTTGACGAGTGCGGCCTGCCACTCGCCATCTCTGGGGTCCTGTCTGTTGCTCTCTCCTGGCTCCAGGTCAATATTTTCCGAATTCTCACCTGTTGCTTCTCGCGACACGTCATAGTCCCTCTCGCTCAACAAACTATAGGCGACGCGCTTTGCTGAAATATGTTTTCCCCTGCCGGGGGGTTCTTTCCTTGTAACTGTTGTTATATGGATATGACGAGCTAATCTGGCAAAAAAGGTAAATAAATGTTCCTACTTCACACAT
>JALYTQ010000377.1 GCA_030854195.1 Chloroflexota bacterium | reverse complement strand
GGTCAAGGTGATCGGCTCCGCGCCCAATCCAGAGCAGCAAAATACGTATATTGTGGCGGGCAGCATTACGAATGAGAATACCGATGTGACCGAAACCGTGGCGCTGAGCGTGAATGAGCAGACGCCGATCTTCGACAATGAGAAGGGACAGCTCGCGCCAGCAAGCGTGTTGGAGTTGCAGGAGGGCACGCAGATTGCTGTGAGGGGCGATAAAAATAAGCGTAACGTCATTCGCGCCAGCCGTATAGATATCTCTCACTAATTAGTGCTCTTTTTTGTAACCTGGAATACGACATATCGTATATGAGGTATGGAACGAGAGAATGCACGGTCAAGGGGCCGGTGCTCGCTCCTATGGTTGTACATAGCAGAGAGAAGGAGATAATCGACTATGTTTGGCAGACGTTTTTCACGAGATTGGCAAGGTTGGACGCCGCCCTGGATGCAGCCCGAGGGTCCACGCGGTCCCTGGGGCGGCCCTGGTCCACGTGGCCCCTGGGGCGGTCCTGGCCCGCGTGGTCCCTGGGGCGGTCACGGTCCGCACGGATGGCATCAGCCATCGCCGGAGCAGCAGGCCATGCGCAGTACAGCGGCGGAGGTCGCCCGGCTCTTCATGATTGCCTCGCGTAGCGCCGTCGATCAGCCGGAGCGCCAGGCGCAGTTGCGCGACTTCCTGGAGCGCTCGCGCAAGGAACTTACGGATATGATCTACTCCAGCGGTTCAATTTCAAAGAGCGAAAATCCACCCGATGTAGAGCAGGCGTAAGGTCTTTGTATTCCCTGGATACTAGAGAAAAAGGGTTCGTCAGAAAATGCTGCTGACGAACCCTTTTCCTTTGACCCATCCTACCTGTTGAACGCGTTTTGCTCGTCCCCAGAGAGGACGAAAAGACAAATATGATACACTTACTACTGAAATCGCATGACATAAATGGGCACATCAATCACAAGACAGAGAAAACCGTCTTGCATGCTCACATGAAGGAGCTACATGAAGATACAACAAAGCAAAGATCAGCCATCTGACATAACGCCGATAGAACCAGTAAGCGTTGGATCGTTCAGGACCGTGTTGAGGAACCGCTCGTTCCTGCTGCTCTGGCTGGCGCAGCTGCTCTCACAGACCGTCTTTAACGCCGCTAACTATGGGGTGATCGCTATTGTGACGGCGGTTACTCATTCGACGGTCCTGGTGGGCGTCGCCATTATCTCATTCACGCTGCCCGCCGTGCCCTTCAGCCTGCTGGCGGGCGTGTATGTCGATTACCTGGATAAGCGGCTGGTGCTCTGGGTCAGCAACGCGCTCCGTGCTCTGGCGACGGGGTTGATCGTCGTGGCGCTGCTCTGGAACTCGCAGTCGCTCGTGCCGCTCTACATCCTGGCCTTTTTGATCTCGCTGATTACGCAGTTCTTCATGCCAGCCGAGGCTTCGTCGATTCCTTTGCTCGTCGGCAAGAAAGATCTGGTGCCTGCGCTCTCGCTGTTCAACATTACGCTCACATTGGCGCAGGCCGTCGGTTTCCTGATCATTGGCGGACTTATCACCTCGCTTTTCCCGCCTTTCACTATCTTACTGGGTACGTTCAGCATCCATGTGCAGTCGTATGATGTGCTCTTCACCTTTGTGGCTATCGTCTACGTGATCTGCACGCTGCTGATTCTGGCGATGCCCGCCAACGCGTTGCAGGGACATACGCAAAAACATGAATCGGTACTTTCTTCCCTGCTCGGCAAGCAGACATGGAAGATCATAGGGCACGATGTGAAGGAGACCTGGGACTACATTCGCAGCGATCATCAGCTTATGCTCTCCCTGCTCCAGGTCTCGTTCGTGAGCATCTTGCTGCTGGTGATTGGCGAGCTGGCGGGTCCATTTGTCGTCGACGTGTTGCGCCTGCCTGTGCAGGATATGCCGATCATCTTCGCGCCCGCAGGCATTGGTCTGGTGGTTGGCGGCTTGATTATGCCTACCCTGACGCAGCGTTTAGGCAAGGAGCGCGCTATCACGATTGGCTGCATCTGTACAGCGATCTGCCTGGCGCTTATCCCTATCGCCCGTTTCTCGTGGTCGCTGCTCTCCCTGCCCGCGCTGGGTGCGCTCTTGCTGGTGAGCGGCCTGACGTTCTTCATCGGCGTCTCGCTTGACCTGGTGAATATTCCCGCGCAGGCGGTGATGCAGGAACGCGCGCCCGAGCAGGAACGGGGACGCGTGATCTCGTTCCAGTCGATGTTCTACAACGCTGGCTCGATTCCGGTGCTGCTCTTTGCCGGTGCGATCGCGGATATCCTGGGCATCGAGACGGTCCTCTTCCTGCTGGCGGCGGCGATCCTGCTCTTTTGCTGGTGGGCGGTGCGCTATAGTCGCCGCACGTCTGCTGCATAACGAGCGCGCAGCGTCGGTTACAAAATATTGTTGAAACTTATTGGGCTTCGCTTCTCTCTTAACAATGTTGCCACTTTTAGATGGCGCGTGTTTATAAGGAAAAGAAGGAAGCTTTGACAGTGAAAAAGAATGCACCAGATGAGGAGATAAGCGATCAAGCATCGCTCGCCCTGCCACGTTTTACCCCTGCTACGTCGAACAACGAGTATGCTGCTTTGAAACAGCTTGTCAAGAAACGCGGGCTGTTGGAGAAGCAGCCAGTGTACTATACGTTTAGAATCGCCTTGCTGATAATCCTGTTGGCGGCAGGTGTCTTCTTCCTGCTGACCATACGCAACGGTTGGCTACAGCTCTTGAACGCGGTTTACCTGGCGTTCGTCTTTACCCAGGTTGGCCTTTTGGGCCACGAGTCTGGTCATCGCCAGATGTTTCACCACGCCTGGATGCACGATCTCGTGGGACTGGTGGGCGGCAATCTGCTTATAGGGATGAGCTACGCCTGGTGGCTCGATAAGCACAATAGCCACCATAGCCATCCTAATGAGATCGATATGGACCCCGATATTGAGATTCCGTTCCTCGAATTCACCGGCAGAGAGGATCTCCAGACAGTTGGGAAATTCAGACAGTTTTTAATCAAGTACCAGGCATCCATCTTTTTTCCTGCTCTTATGACGGTCGCCATCGGACTCCAGGTCAATAGTTGTAAGTTCCTCCTTCGCAACAGGCCAAAATACTACGCGCTTGAATGGTCGCTCTATATTGCGCATTTCGTGCTCTACTTTGGCCTGATCTTCGCGGTCTTAGGCTTCTGGCCTGGGCTGCTCTTCGCCTTTGTCCACCAGACGCTCACAGGGCTCTACCTGGGATCGATCTTCGCGCCGAACCATAAGGGTATGCCGGTGCTGGATAAAGGGAGCAAGATTGGCTTCTTGCAGCGCCAGGTGTTGACCGCGCGCAACATCTACGCCGGTCCGGTGACGGATTTCTGGTACGGCGGTTTGAATTATCAGATCGAGCATCACCTCTTCCCCGCTATGCCACGCAACAAGCTAAAAGAGGCGCAACAGGTGGTGAAGATTTTCTGTCAAGAACACGATATCCCGTATCACGAAACGTCTTTCGTCCAGTCGTACAAAGAGATTTTACAGTACCTGCACGGCATTGGCGCGTCCCTGCGCAAGGCCGCGTAGGTCCGCTAATTCACAGGCGTTACGCTAGCGGTCGGCGTTGGAGTTGCAGTCTGACCGCTTGCCAACCACTCGGTCCCGTTGGGGTATAGGATGCTGTTCTGCGTCTGCGGATCTCCCCATCCATCGTAGCAGGTGTTGCCGGACTCACAGGTGCCATCGTCGATCGAGGAGCTGTCACCAGTGGCGATGACGCGACCGGAACCGTAGGTGCTGCGGGCGATAAAGACGTTGGTGGTGCCTGTATTGGAGGAACCGGTGGTGTAGATGACGCCGACGACGTTGGGATTATCCGTGGGCTTGATCGTCTCGGTGGTCCCGTTGTCGATATTGCTGGTAGTGCCTTTGCCGAATGGCCCTTGCAAGATGGGATCGGGATTGGGAGTATCGACGCCTGGATAGTCCCGCGCGATGTTCACG
>JALYTQ010000376.1 GCA_030854195.1 Chloroflexota bacterium | reverse complement strand
CGTATATATCGCCTGCATTGGCAGCCGAACGCGTTGCCCGGTAGGTTGCCAGCGTTTCGGTTACTGGAAGCCCATATGCCGCGACACCAGCAGCCAGGATGTCTTCGTTGATGGCCGTGATCGCGTCATTAGGCACCAGGAACAGCCGCTCCTCCTCGGTAGTAGTTCCGACCAGGACTTCGATCTCAGCGCCTGCGCCTTCAGCGATGCGATCGATCGGGCGCGTTGGGAGGACATCTCCGTCGATTACCGGCTCGAAAGGCATCAGGTTGGCCGCCACCTCGCCCCAGAGCGCGGGGTCCGGGCGCGCGAAAACATCGCCGCTCAATGCCAGTTGGGCCGCGAGCAACCGATCGGAAGGGACAGCCGTGATGGCCTCTAATGTCGGCTCGACGCCCAGCTTCTCAGCGAGATAGCGGCCTATCATCTGCGCGCTCGCGGCTGCGATGGCGTGATGGCCCGCTCCGCTCTGGGGGATGGCGCGACGGAATAGCCCTCTAGCACGCGGCATCGAGAGCAGCGCGCCGATGCTCATGCCGCCAGCCGACTGTCCGGCGACCGTGACGTTGTGCGGATCGCCTCCGAAGGCTGCGATATTCTCCTGTACCCAGGCGAGGGCCGCGACCTGGTCGAGCAGACCAAGATTGGCGTTGCCCTGGCCCAGGAAGAGGAAGCCGTCGACGCCCAGGCGATAGTTGATGGTGACGCATACCACGCCGTCACGCGCAAAGCGGCTCCCGTCGTACGTTGGAATCGCACCCGTTCCATTGGCGAACGCGCCTCCGTGAATCCACACCAGCACGGGCAGGCCGACCCTGCCAGGATCGGGCGTCCAGATATTGAGGTTCAAGCTGTCCTCACCAGGGATAGCGGGCTCGGGTAGAAGAACGTCGAAAGGTGGAAAATACGGTGGCTTAGTGACGGTCGCGCCATAGTCAAGCGCGTCGCGCACTCCATCCCATGCTGCGACTGGCTGTGGTGGCTGAAAACGGCGCGCTCCAAACGGCGGAGCGGCGTAAGGGATGCCTTTGAAGACGGCGATTCCATCAACTGTAGCGCCACGCACTGCGCCTTGCCGGGTCCTGACAACGGTGTCCATGATGTATCTCCTCACAGGGTTATAAGAGACGGGCAGAAAAAAGATATTGCAAGTATACCATACGCTAACCTTGCCCTCTTGTTGCTGAGCTTGTGCATACAGGTATCCTGAAAGCAAGGATACATTGTTACACTTTATTGAGCAAAGAGAGAGGCAGAGTGACCAATGAAGATTATTAAGCGACGAGCATCTTTGCTTACGCTCTTGCTATTATTTGCCCTGTGTATCGTTGTCGGCGCGTCCATTTATGACAACCAGCACGCCCTCTCGCAGCCTACCCGTAACGCTGGGCAGGCGGTCCAGAACGCTACTGCGACCGCTTACCTCTACTACGTTCTCAAAGAATCCGAGGGTTTTGTACTTGCGCGCGCGACCAGGGGTAATGCGCGTCAACCAGTGGGCGCACCACAGGTCATCGCGCCGATCAGTCCTGGCTTCGGTCAGTCCGAAGCGGACGCGGTGCTCGCCCTGCAGCTCTCGCCGGATGGTCGCTATCTCTTGATCGACGGGACGCGCCCGGACGCCGAGCAGGTCTGGGTCTATGATACGCAGAAGATGAAGATCAACCTGCTTCCCGCCGACGCTCAGGGCAACTTCTTGCGCTGGCTCCCCAATGGGAACCGACACACCTTTCTGTTTCGCCCGATGTTTCCAGTGGGCGCGATCTCGCCGACAGGCATGCAGGCGTGGCGTGCCACCCTCTGGCAGGTTAATGCCGCCACCGGCGCGCACAGCAGCATCGATCTACACACGCCCGCCGCCAACTTAGTGGATGCCGCGCCTTCGCCCGATGGCAAGCATATCATCTACTCCACGTCATCCGGCCTGAGCCTGGGCAGCGATACCTGGCTGGCGAATAGCAACGGTAGTGCGCGCAAACACCTCTTTAAGCATAGCGGCATCCAGGCCATCGACGCGCTCTTCGCCTGGTCGCCCGATGGCAAGCACGTCGCCTACGAGCGCCTCGCCGATAGCGCCACGCCATTCCTGAACGCCGGTCTGTGGCTGATGAACGCGGACGGCAAACATCGCCAGCGCCTCGCCAATACCGATGGCGGCCACGGCTACGCGCTCACCTGGTCGTCCGATAGCTGCAAGGTGGCCTTTATCACCCGCACCAATCCGCACGATGCGCTGGCAAACGTGCAGGCGCAATCGCTGCAGAGCGCCATCGCGGTCGTCGATATCGTCAGCAAAAAGGTTTCCCTGGTGGCCTCTGTACGCGAGACCGGGATGCAGCTAAACATAAATCCGGCGTGGACCGACCACAATACGCATATCACCTTTACGGCACTGAACGCGCCCAACCGCGTACTCGGCGGCACGCTCCACTACTGGTCGGTTCCTGTCAATAAAACCCTGGTGCGCCCGGCTACGATCTCGGCTGCCATTACGAATGTCGTGGCGGTGAGCTGAACACGTCATTATTGCGGGAAACGAGAGGACTCTCATGCAAATAAAAAAGACGCTTCGCCCTAGAATCTCTTTATTCGCCCTGTTCGTCTATGTGCTATGCGGCATGGTAACGACATCGGCGCTGGCGGCGTTCAAACAGCTACCGTCGCCTCACGCGCAGAGTGCCAGGGTCGGCGCGGGAGTGGACCCCTTTATGCATCGTCCTTTCTACGGCACGCAAACCGTGCTGCAGCGTACACGTTCGCTCTTCGATCACGATCAGCCTACCTATGTGCAGGACGGTATCTTTGTGCGCTACGACGGGACGCGCCTGACAAACGTCTCGATTATGAACTGTTCGCCGGGCGTCAACTGCTACGATGGGCACAATGGCTACGATCTCAGTATGCAGTTCGAGCCGGTGCTGAGCGAGGCGGCGGGGAATGTGATTCGCGCTGGCTGGTACAATCCCGTCAATCACAACGATGCCTTCGGTCTGTGGGCCGCGATCGATCACGGCAACGGTATTGCGACGGTCTATGGACATCTGAGCGCGCTGGAGGTAACAAATGGTCAGCATGTGGGCGTCCAATGGCAGATCGGGACCAGCGGCACCACAGGCTCGTCGACGGGGCCGCACCTGCATATGGGAACGTACTACCTGAACGATGTCGCCTGGCAGGCCACCGATCCCTTTGGCTGGAGCGGCAACTATGCCGATCCCAATACGGTCGCCGATAACTATCTATGGGTCAACAATCCCGCCAGCGGCAGCAAGGTTCCCTACCTGGCTGGTAACGGCAGCGCGGTCTATCCTGGCGCGACCCTGGTCGACGATGGCGATAAGGGCTGGAGCAGTAGCGGCAACTGGTCTGCTGATAAGGCGAAGGACGAGATCAACGGCGACCTGCACTGGGCGTTTACGACCAGCGGCTCCACGACCGCTACGGCGACCTGGCAGCCGACGATTCCAAAGGATGGCACCTACGAGGTGGGCGTCTTCGTGGATGAGACCTACGCCAGTAGTAGCTGGGTGCCCTATACGGTGTACAGCGCCAATCCCGCAAACAAGAATGCCACGCGCAACCAGACGCTCTACGTCGACGAATCGCACATCGGCAACTTCACTGGTCCCTTCGGCTCCCTCAGCACCGGCCCCCAGTGGATCGGCCTCGGCACCTTCTACTTCAAAGCCGGTACCTCTGGCCGCGTCGTCCTGAGCAACTCCACCGGCGAAGATGGTCAGGTAATCGCCGCCGACGCTGTGGAGTTTGTGCCCGTGCCTTAGAAACGAGGCTGTAGCCAGAGCTGAGCAAGACTTTGTTCTGGCTACAATAGAAAACCACCGGCGATCATCCGCCAAAGAATAAAGTACTATTCATCGCCTAAGCTCAGCCGCGAGAGGCATAAGTGATGGACTCTTTGAGCTGCACCTCTCGCAGCGCTCTACAAGCGGCTGGAAGCCAAAACCGCTCGGATAAGCTCTTCCCTCTGCCGCTCCAAATAGCCTCTTTTTGGG
>JALYTQ010000375.1 GCA_030854195.1 Chloroflexota bacterium | reverse complement strand
GCGCGAATCCTTTGTTCAATCTGCTCGTGATGCTCGCGCCGATTCAGCCCTTGCTCGATGGAGAGTCCTCCATTGGTTGAGGCGATAGCTAATCCGTACTCCTTAATGAGCGGCCAATGCTCCGGCCCTACCAGTTCCACCGCTGCATAGCCAATATCAGCGGCAGCGCTCAGCAACTGCCTGGGAGTTATTCCTGTCGACGCAAAACACCACCAGCATACGGATTGTTTGATCTGACTCATATGGGTCCTCCTGACAGCTAAAATAGAACGAGCTCCCTATTCACAACTGTGTCTAAGCTAACAGCCCTCCATCTGAAAGATTATATCTCGCTGCCTGGTTCTTTCACAAATTGGACGCGGCTGGTAAACTCTTTAATAAGAGGTTCAATGAAAACTTATCAGGTCAAGTGGAAATGCATTAGAGAGGTAAATAACAGAACAATGACTAAAGCGAAACACAAACCAGCACAAACACAACATAAATCCGGCCAATCGATACCATCTACGCCGCACAAACCGGTCCAGGCGGCTGAGACGGTTCCGAGCAAGCAGGAACAGCGTGGCCAGCGGCCCGAAGCCTCGCGCGCCGCCGCTCGCGCCCAGACGCAAACGCGCGCTCCCCGCTACCAGCGGCGCAAATCATCGCGCGGCCCCTGGCTCCTGGTGGGCGGAATAGTCATAGCGATCGCTGTGATCGTCGGCATATTTGTCCTTATCTCCCATCAGGGTAGTAGCGGCGGCAGCGCAAAGCCAACCAGTGCCAGTGTGCTAAATGAGGTCAACAAGATTGACCCGTCGGTGTTCGAAGTGGTCGATACCGGCGGGCTCAAAAGTCCCATCACGGCGGCTCCTGGTGGACCTACAAAGCTGCTCGGTCCAACGGGCAAACCGGAGTTCTTCTACGAGGGTGCCGAATACTGTCCCTATTGCGCCGCCCAACGCTGGTCCGTCGCGACCGCGCTGGCCCGCTTCGGAAAATTCACGAAGCTCTCCGAAACGACATCATCAAGTAGTGATGCCTATCCTAATACGGCGACGCTCTCTTTTTACGGCAGCGCCTATAGCAGCCCCTACATCGATTTTGTCTCGGTGGAGGAGACGACCAACCAGAGCGATGGCAAGGGAGGCTATGTAACGCTGCAGACGCCGACCGCCGATGAGCTACAGATCATTACGAAGTACAATTCGTCGGGCAGCATCCCCTTCATCAGCGTCGCCAACCAGTACCTGGTGCAGACACCGGCCTTTACGCCCGATGTGCTCACCGGCCTCTCGCAGCAGGATATCGCCAGCAAGTTTGCGGACCCCAACTCCACCGTCGCCAAAAACGTTCTCGGCGGAGCTAACTACCTGACGGCCTCGATCTGCGCGGTCACAAACAACCAGCCGACATCCGTCTGCACCCAGGGCGCAATCCCTCAGATCGAACAAGCACTGCCCAAAGTTCAGGGCACTGTGCAGAACGCGGGAAGCCAGTTGGGAGCGCTTGTGGGATCACCAGTGATTGCTACAAGGCGTGAGGATTAAGCATACGAGGATAGATCTAAAGAAGTGTCCAAAAACGGAGAAGGCGAACACATCGATGTGTTCGCCTTAGTTATGTAATAGATTATAACATATCTACCACCAAAAGTCAAGGATTTTTGGGGATCTTAAATTACAGACTGCTTGCGCTGCTCCCCCACACGGACCAGCAGCCCGCCAGTCAATATACACACGAAGAAAGCAGCACCTATCGCGAACATGGGATAGCGAAAGTTTATCTCGTAGAGGGGACTGAAGCCGCTATTACCGATAAAGGCACCGAGCAGCCCAAATGTGGAGTACAGCCCCTGCACACCTGCGCGCATGCTGGGCGCGGCAGACGTAGCAACCTGCGCGTCGACGGCGGGCTGGACAAGCGAGTAGAATACGCCGTGGACAGCGAAACCGATCACGACAAGCAACCAGGTGTTCGTCAGACCGTAGACGAGGTAGAGTGGCACCTGCGCCAGACCGAAGATGAGGATGAGGGTCGAGCGCCGCCTCCTATCGGCCAGACGCCCACCAATCGGCGATACAATCATATTCGGAACCGCCCACGCCATATAGGCAAGGCCGATGATGGCGACCGAAGCTCCCAGGTGGTCGTGCATCCACAGCGGCATCAGGGTGAGATCGAAGCCTACATACAGGTAGTCGCCGAAAGCAATCAGGTATGTGGCAACCAGGGGGATGGTAAAGAGCAACCTGTATGGGATACCTCGCCCCGCTAGCTTCTCGGTTCCGGCGCTACTTCTGCCCCTGATCTCGCGAATGAGCGTCACGACCAGGACGACGGCGACCAGACGGAACAGCACAGCCCCGATAAAAGGAACAGCGTAGCCCAGCGAGGCCAGCGCGCCGCCTATGCCGGGTCCAAGCAGGAAGCCGCCGTTGAAGAATGCGCCGAAGATGCCGTATGCCTCGCCCTGCTGCGCTTCAGGGACGGTATCGTTGATTAACGCGCGCGCCGAGGGCAGCAGCACAGCCGCCGCGATGCCTTCTAAGAAGCGTAGCGCGATAAAGGTTACGGGGTCCGTTATGACAAGGTAAACGGCTGAGAGGGCTGCCTCCGCCAACAGGCCAGCGATCAGCATGGGCTTGCGTCCCCAGCGATCCGCCAACCAGCCAACTGGATACTGGAAGATAAAGTTCGAGATGAGGTAGGACGAGGCCATGGCTCCGATGATGGCGAGCGAGGCTCCACGCGATTGCGCGTAGAGCACACGCACGGGACCGACCATGCCGATGCCGGTGTAGGCCGCGAAGACCGTGAGCGATACGGCCAGTAGCGTGCGGTTACGTAGCACCTGGCTCTTGAACACGGGAAAGTGGCCCTTTGTTTTCACCTGCACCTGCTCGGTCCTGGACATGATTCTCCTGCTTTCTGCTGTTTTTTTGAGACGGTTGCTTGCACCCTGGTAAAGAGGATGAGAATGTATGAATGTAGTGTACCATATGTCTGGAACGTATGCTCTTGTACATACCTGTACGGGTGCAGTTCACTATTTTGCATTATGGGAGAGAAAGGGCTGCTTTCTTCTTCCAGCTTTTCTCTTCTCAAAGAGAATGAGCAGTGAGTGGATATATTTAGCATTAGACATAAGGAGTATAAGATTATGACAACCAATACGAGCAACAATCCAGCAGGAAAATACGCTGCTGTCAACGGCATCAACCTGTACTACGAGACGCATGGAACGGGTAAGCCTTTAATCCTGCTTCACGGAGGCTTTGGCACCTGCGAGACGTTCACGGCTCTTTCTCCCACGCTTGAAAAGAATCATCAGGTCATTGGGGTCGATCTTTATGGGCACGGACGCACAGCCCTCACTGATCGCCCCTTTACTTTTGAGCATATGGCGGACGATATCGCTGGCCTGCTAGACCATCTCGGACTCGAAAAAACCGATCTGCTTGGCTACTCTCTTGGTGGTGCCGTGGCGCTGCAGACCGCCATTCGTCATCCAGAACGTATCAACAAACTCGTGCTGATCTCCACCCCTTTCAAACGGACTGGCTGGCATCCCGAAATGCAAGCAGGCATGGCATCCATCGCGCCCGAGTTTTTTATGAATACGCCTATCTATAATGCCTATGTGAGTGTTGCGCCAAAGCCAGAAGATTTTCCTCGCTTTGTCGCCACTATGAAGGAGGGCATGAGTCAGGACTATGATTGGACCGAACAGGTTTCCGCTTTAAAAATTCCCACGCTGATTATCGCAGGCGACTCTGATGGTCTTCCTCCTTCGCATGCTGTCGAATTCTTCAAACTCCTCGGCGGAGGCTTGCGGGATGCGGGCTGGACTGGCGAACACCTCATCCCATCACAGCTCGCCATCTTGCCAGGTGCCACCCATTACAATATTGTTTTCCGGGCTGATCTTCTCCTCCCAGTTCTTGCTCCCTTTCTTGGATAAGTAGCGATAATGGAGTTTAACAAAATAAAAACGAGTAGGAAAATTCTGGTGTAGGGGCGCGGTTCACAAG
>JALYTQ010000374.1 GCA_030854195.1 Chloroflexota bacterium | reverse complement strand
ATCCTACACAGCCAAAACTGCTTGCCCATCGCAACTGGTGCCCACCCTTCGGCGGTGGAACGCATACCAGCCTGCCCCTGCCCGATCGCCAGCTCGCCATCGTTGCCGACGAGGGCGTCGCGGACAACTGTGCCGACCAGGTCAAATACACCTGGGTAGTCGACGTACGCGAACCAACCAATCCGATCACAATCTCCACCTTTCCAACGCCAACAGAGGAGGATTACTGTGCAAAAGGTGGGCATTTCGGTCCCCACAACCTGCACGAGAATCGCCCCGGCAGCTTTCAGAGTTCGGAGATTATCTTCGCCACCTACCAGAACGCGGGCGTGCGCGTCTTCGATGTGGAAAACCCTTTCCGACCAGAAGAGGTGGCGTTCTTCGTTCCGCCTGCCCCACAAAAGATGTTCGATCCACGGCCCGAGAGCGCCCAGGTCATTCAATCCTGCGACGTATTTGTCACCCAGGAAGGTCTGCTCTACGTGACAGATTATAACGCGGGCCTCTACATTCTCGAATACAAGGGAAAATAAGTTTCGCACGCTGTTTTGAGGAGTGCATATGGAAGTACTGATCCTTTACGGTCTTCTCATCATTTTCTTTCTACTCTTTCCTCTGCTCGTTGTACTCTTCGCGCGAGAAATGGAGCCATCATTGCAGGCTAGAGGCAGCGACAAAACATCTACAAGTATTGATGTAGCGTCGTATGGGCTAATGGGCGCTCTTTTCGCGCTTCTGGCGGTGCTAACGTTCTTTACGCATAAAAGGTCATGACTTCATAAATGCAAAAAGGTACTTCTTAGTAATGAAACATTTAAGTGCGAAATAGCGTACTTGACGATTTATGCTCACCCCTCTACAATAAACATGCTTCTGAATAGATAGAGGAGAATGAGCATGGCGGATCTTAGTGGGAAACAGGTTGATCACTACCATCTAATTCGTCGTCTGGGAACGGGTGCCTTTGGAGAAGTCTACCTGGGAGAGGATATCTATGAGCCTGGACAGGTTGCCATTAAGGTACTCAAAATCGAGCCAACACAAGCAACACTCATAGAATTCCTCCGCGAAGCACGAACATTGTTTCGTCTCAAACATCCCAATATTATTCCGCTTCTGGATTTTGGCATTGATGGAGAGATGCCTTTTCTGGTAATGGCGTATGCTCCCAATGGCACTCTCCGCCAACGTCATCCTTCTGGCACGAGTCTTCCACTAGAAACTGTTATCGCCTATGCCAGACCAGCGTCACCGGGCAGACCATGACTGGCAACGCCCTCTCGCTCTTCTTCAGCGCGAAGGGCATCTGGACCTACCAGTTCACCGACGCGCAGAAGATGCAACTGGCCAACGCAATTAAGGGCAAGAGCATCGCCGACGCGCAAAACATCCTGAACAGCACCCCAGGAGTCGCCTCGGCCAAAATCGACTATACCGGCGGCAATACGCTGCCCACCGATCCCAACCAGATCTCCATCGTGATCCAGCCGATAGCGGGCCTGCCGCCAACGAGCAACGGCACGCCGCCAACGGGGAATGGGAAGGGAGGAGCTAATCCTTCTGGGTGACATAAGCACCATTTATTGCAATACACCACCCGACGTGGTAATATTGGACGCATCATGGACCTACAAAGCAATAAAAACGTTATAGACGAGATCGACCAGCGCATCATCGAGGCGCTCCAACAGGATGGGCGGCGTCCGTTTACCAAGATAGCCGCCGATCTGGGCATTTCGGAGGCGAGCGTGCGGCAGCGCGTCTCGCACCTGATCAATACACACGTTATGCAGATCGTCGCCGTCACCAACCCGGTGAAGCTGGGCTTCTCGATGGCGAGCATGATCGGCATACGCGTCTCCGGTGAGCGGCTACTGGAGGCCGCCGCTGAGATCGCGGCGTTCGACGAGGTAATCTACCTGATCCTCTGCACCGGTCGCTTCGATCTGTTAGCGGAGGTCGTATGTCGCGACAACGATCATTTCCTGAGCTTCTTGACTGAGAAACTATACAAGGTTCCCGGCGTACAGCTGGCGGAATCCTACACGTATTTACGTGTCTGCAAACAAAACGACTGGGCATTCCTCTCGCAGGCGCGGCTCTCGCCAACACCACCTCCACGCCCATCTACGGGCGACGATTAGCCGTTGGAAACTCCATAGAGGCATCGATACCAAGAAAATATCTCACAAGCCGCTCAAGAAGTGTACATGTGGTGGGAACTGGTGTATAATGCGATTGCAGGCAGACAATGCCTGGCAACATTTTATTTTAGCCTGAACCTTTGCCATAATTTTTTTAAAGCACTATTTCTTCATCTTTTTACAAGGTGCAACATCAAGAAGCGCGAACTTACTGATGTGCTTCTCCCCCTCGGGGGTTTGTTGCCGGGCAGCGAGAAAGGAGTGGCGGCGTTTCCTCCCCAGTAGAGCAAACTGGGGTTTCACGCTGCAATGTCTGATGATAGAAACCGTTCCGTCAGGTACCATACTCCACGGGCGTTATCGGATCGAACGCGTCCTCGGCAGTGGGGGCTTCGGTCACGTCTATCTGGGGATGGATCTAGCGACGAACCAGCAATACGCCCTGAAAGAGTATTTAGTGACCGGTGCCAGCGCGCAGGAGCAATTGAAACATGAGGCAACTGTGCTGAGCCAGTTGCACCATCCACACCTGCCCGCGTTCCTCGACGCCTTCACCGAGCGCGGGCGCTATTATGTCGTGCTCAATTATATCGAGGGCAGCGATCTCACCGATATTATCCGCATCGCGCGCCAGCACAACGATGTGGTACCGATCGGGCAGATCATGGGCTGGCTACTGGCGATTTGCGACGCGGTGATGTTTCTGCACGCGCAGCACCCGCCGGTGATTCACCGTGACATCAAGCCCGACAATATCCGCATTACCTCCAATGGTACGGCGCTTCTGGTGGATCTGGGCAACGCGAAGGCCGCGGCGGATGGCGCACGCACGCTCTTCTTTATCCGTCATCAGGGCACGCCGGGCTACGCGCCACCTGAGCAGTATCCTGGCGGTAGCGGTACGGACACGCGCTCGGATGTCTATGCACTGGGAGGTACGCTTTATTTCGCCCTGACGGGGCACGAGCCTCCCAGCGTTTCCACGCGCAATCAGTTTGTGCAGCAGGGCCAACCCGACCTCCCGACGCTGCAGGAGCGCCTGGCGAGCAATCCGCCCGAGATCAGGCCGGAGGAGAATCCCGTACGTCAGTTCCGCCTCGGGGTGACGAAACCAGCTAAACCAGCGCCGCGCCACTCGAAGCACGTGGCTCAGCTCGGGATGGTGCCGCCAGAACTACTTAAACAGCTTGACCGCATCCTTCAGCGTGCTATGGCGCTCAAGCCGGAGAAGCGCTATCAGTACGTGGCGGATTTTGCGAACGATCTCAAGGGAGTCATGAGAGCGCTACCACCTCCCGTGCCACCCACGCCACCACCTGGAACAGCGCCGCGCCAACCAGATGTGAACAGTACGCAGCCCGACCTGCCGATGTTGTATGAAACGCTGCAGGCGGCAAAAGATTCGAACAAGCAGGGAGGACCGGGGACGCAGAATGCCTTCCCTTCCTCCATGCCTGGGCAATCCATGCCGATTTCATCGCCAGCAGGCAACTATTGTCCCCGCTGCAACGCACCCATCAACCCGCAAGCGGTGTTTTGCCCCCGCTGTGGAGCGGCGCTGGGAGGCGTAAACGTACAGAGCAGGGCATCCAATCCCGGTATTATCAATGCGGCATCGGAAGATGCGACGATGATAGTCACGCCACCGGGCAAGTTCGCGCAGGCGGCTATGGGCGATGCAAATAGAGCGCCTGCTGCATCCAATCCTGCCTCACTGTCGGGAACCAGTGCCTATTCCTCCGGGCAGCAGATGGCACAGGCACCTCTCTTCAGCAACAACGCTACCCTCAACGGCACCACACCCCAAAAAGGTTCGCTCAACGGCAGCGCTTCATCCCAGCCTGACGTAGATATCAGGCTGTTCATTGCCTTGATCGTCGTCGTGGTCGTGCTAGT
>JALYTQ010000373.1 GCA_030854195.1 Chloroflexota bacterium | reverse complement strand
GCCTTGTTACGTTAAGATGAATGGATGCTCTCTTTGCAAGCTGGCTAACCGCTTGCTTTATTCACCTCAGTCACCAAGGATAAATACAAACATCAGAGGGATGCCAATAAATAGTAAGGTAAGGAACGGGCTGTACCAGTTCGTTCCAGTCCAGCCGAGATTAACCTGAACAGTATAGGGCACATTCAATACAGAAAGGATCACAAGGATACCTCCCATAGAGAAGGCACCGACAAAACCCAGGATAAGCGCCTCCACGCTCTTTTTCGCCCCTCGTATTCCCCTGGCGAGAAGATTGCCAATCAGAGAGAACAAAATTATGGCGAGGAGAAAGAGAAGAAGGCCGGTGATTCCTACTCCGCCTCCACCTGTAATAGCGGTAAATACCGGAAATGTGAGCGCTCCTGCCAGTGATAAGAGAAATAACACAACGATAGCGAGAAAAGCCTTTATTATCACTGCTCCAAAGTTCATATGGCCTCCTGGTGGGATGTGGGCGATTGCAACGTCAAAGCCAGATCCTGTAAGTAGTAATTTACCACAATTTGGCTTACTACGCTCTATGCAAGAGGTATACTTATTACTTATCCTGTAAAAGCCAGGCAAGTCAAGAGGAAGGGAGAAATATCAGAACTGGCTATGAGAGAGTCATAGGTCAGAGCGTCGCAGCAATGAAATAAAAAATTTGACGCGGAGCGTTATAACGTTTATAATCATCCAGATATCTATCTGCTTTCAGGCAGGTTCGTCTGTTGCTGTCCAGAAGAGAATATGAGCCAGGGATAGGGCGAGACGGAACGCTGCATCAACGAGGAATGAATTCAATGCCAAAAATGTATGGGTGGGTGCGCGAGGTCGTAGAAGAAAGTCCGGCGGATAGGGCCGGTTTGCAGCCAGGAGACCTTATTCGAACAATCAATGGGCACACCCTGCGCGACCTGGTGGATTATCGCTTTTATGTCGCCGACGAAGAACTGGTGATCGGGTTTGATCGCCAACAAGAGCAGCATGAAGTGCGCGTGACCAAGACGAGCGATGAGAACCTTGGCGTGCTCTTCGGCGAGGAGCCCGCGCCCTTTATTCGCCAATGCGCCAATAAATGCGTTTTTTGCTTTATCAAGGGTCTGCCGGAGCGCTACGCGCCCGTGCCGGGACTTGAGCATGGCATGCGTTCCTCACTGTATATCAAGGACGACGATTACCGCTATTCGTTCCTCTTTGGCAACTTTATTACCCTGACTAACCTGAAAGAGCTTGACTGGCAGCGCCTCGATGAGCAGAAGCTCTCGCCGCTCTACGTCTCCGTGCATACCACCGATGCCGAGCTGCGCCGCAAAATGGTCGATGGTCCCAGGGCAGGCGATATCATTGAGCATATCAAACGCCTGGGCGGCATGGGCATCGGCTGCCACACACAACTGGTTCTGCTGCCCGGCATCAACGACGGTGAGTATCTTGAGCGCAGTATTCGCGAACTCACTGAGCTGCGTCCCATCGTCGAGTCTATCTCGGTCGTGCCGATAGGCTTGACAAAATACAATAATATGATCAAGACCGGCGACCTGCCGCCCCTGCGCCACTACACGCGGGACGAGGCCATAGCCGTCATCGAGCAGGTTGAGGTGCATCAGCGCTCCTTCGAGGCCAGCAATGCCGACGGCGACCCCTTCGTCTATCTCTCGGACGAATGGTACTATCTCACACAGCGCGACTTTCCACCGGCCAACCACTATGGCTCCTACGCGCAGATCGAGAACGGCGTCGGCATGACCCGCTTCCTCATCGACCAGTGGGCGCGCACAAAACGACGCCTGCCAGATGCCATGTCGCAGCCACGGCGCATCACGCTCGTCACCAGCACGATGGCCAATCCCGTCATCGCGGAACTGGCCGAGGACATGCGCAAAATCGAGCACTGCGAAGTTCAGGTACTGCCCATTGTCAACAAGTTCTTCGGGGCCGAAGTCACCGTCGCGGGCCTCCTCTGCGGACAGGACGTGCTGGAGGCTCTGCAAGAGAACGGCAACCTCGGCGACCTCGTACTGCTGCCACGCGTGATGCTTGACAACGAAGGTAAACGCTTCCTCGACGATGTTTCGGTCGAGGAGTTCAAAGCTGGCGTCCCGGCACAGGTTGCTTTTGTGCGCAACGCGCAGGAGACCATTGAAGCCATCCGCGAGCTAGCAGGCGTTGCCCCCGCCGGTAGGGAACGTAAACTTGTGCGCGTACAATCGAGATTGTAAGCGAGACAAAACTCCCCATTTCTGCTTACTCACCTCTTGAGTAAGCACTATTTCAGGAGTATCTCCGTGCTAGCCCACATCATCCACGCATCTTGACAGCCTTTTTTTACATGATAAAGCGATAAAGGTACTATTTTCTGCCAGACATTAAAAAGAAATGAATTATTAGGAGTATAATAGTCTTCGTCAATGCTGAGGTCTCATACCTGATAGGATGAGTAAGTTAACGGAGTATTTTCATCTGCATGACTGACTCCAATGAAAATACTCTACGCATTGCTACATTTGCACCAACACTTCTTTACGAGAGCAAAAAAGGGGAAGAACAGATGCCAGCACGAACAGGTCGGCAGTACTTGAAGGGGCTTGTGGATGATCGGGAGGTATGGTTTGATGGCGAGCGGATTCATGATGTGATGGAGCACCCGATGTTAAGCCGGGTAGCACACACCATCGCTTCATTGCTGGACGCTCAATATCAATGTCCTGATACTATGTTAATGCAATCACCAGATACAAACGATCAAGTAGGCGTAACGCATATTGTGCCGCGCACCCTCGCCGATCTGCAACGCAGGCGCAAAGCGATCCGACTGTGGAGCGAAATGACGGTCGGCATGCTTGGTCGCAGTCCTGACTACTTGAACGTTACTATTGCCTGCTTCGCGGGCCGTCCCGATGTATGGGCACGGCGCGGAAACGAACGGGGCGCTGAAAATATCTTAAATTATCATCGCTATATTCGTGAAAATGATTTGATTCTGACACACGCTATTGTGAATCCACAGGTCGATCGCTCCCGCGATGATACACTGGTCGGCACAGGTGAGATCGCCTTGCACAAAGTCGGCGAGACGGCAGACGCGATTATCGTCCATGGCGCGCGCATGCTGGCAACACTGGCACCCTTTTCCGATGAATTAGTGATATATCCAAATGCGCCTATCCGAGTACAGGATACGAAGTACGCTTTGTGTTTTGCCTTGCCAATATCAACACCCGGTTTGAAGTTCATTTGCCGCGACTCTTTTGTCAAGGAGCGTAGCGTCTACGATTATCCGCTCTCCTCGCGCTTCGACGAGATGGACGCCTTCGTTATTTTTGAAGATGTGCATGTACCGAAGGACCGCGTTTTCCTGGATGGCGACGCCTACACGTACTCGGAAGTGACCGAGGATACCAACTGGCGCGCGCACTTCACGCATCAGGCAATGGTGCGAGCGTGGACGAAGCTGGAGTTCTGCTTCGGACTGGGCCATATGTTGGCCGAGACGACCGGCGTGAATGCCTTCGATCACATTCAGGAGAAGCTGGGCGAGATGTGGACGATGTCTGAGATGGCGCGTTCGGGCATTATGGCCGCCGAGTCGTGCGCAACCCTCGACCAGAACGGCATTATGACGCCCGATGCCCGCCCACTGTTGGCGCTGCGTAACTCGATGCCGAAGTGGATGCCGCGCGCCAACGAACTGCTGCAATTGATCGGCGGCGGTGGCCTGATGTGTACGCCGAGCGAGGCCGATATCAATGGTCCTATGGCGGCGGATATTAAAAAATACTTCCAGGGGCGCAATGCTGACGCGGAACGCCGCATTCGCATCTTCCGCCTGGCATGGGACTTCCTCGGTTCGGATCTCGGTGGGCGCAGCGAGCTCTTCGAGCGCTTCTACATCGGCGATTCGTTCCGTGGCACGATGACATCCTACAAGATGGCCGATAAGACCGAGCCGGTCGCCCTGGCAAATCGCTTCCTGATGGACTAGCGTGCTATTCTAGGGATTTTACCAACCAACCCATGATGTAGGGG